>CBDUMS010000069.1:0-20517 GCA_965368405.1 uncultured Cyclobacteriaceae bacterium | reverse complement strand
AGACTTTATGCCGATCTATGGATCAATAACATGTTCTTTGTAGGACTTGGAATCATTGGAGTTTTCTTCTTTGCTTTACAATATGCGGCATCAGCTTTCTGGTCTACAGGAATGTTGAGAGTTGCCATGGCAATAGGGAACTGGTTACCGTTCGCATTTGTTCTTATGTTGGTTGTATTTGGATTAGGCTACCATGATTTATTCCACTGGACACACAGCTACCTAACAGATCCGACAGATCCGCAATATGATCCAATAATTGCAGGGAAATCTCCGTATTTGAATATGGCGTTTTATTTAGGTAGAATGATAGTGTTTTTTGTTGTTTGGTACATGTTCTTCTGGTACATGAAGAAGAATGCACTTGCAGAGGATATTGAGCCCGCAGGAACTACGCGATGGAAAAAAATTCGAAGCTCAGCCGCCTGGTTTTTGGTATTCTTCGCAGTATCATCTTCAATGTCGGCCTGGGATTGGGTATTATCAATCGACACGCACTGGTTTAGCACAATGTTCGGCTGGTATGTCTTCTCAAGCTGGTGGGTATCTGGTTTAGCTTTCATCACCTTCATGATTATCGTCTTGAAAGAGCAAGGTTATCTGAAGATTATCAATGAAAACCACCTCCATGATCTGGGCAAGTTTATTTTCGGATTTAGTATTTTCTGGACATATCTCTGGTTCTCGCAGTTCTTATTAATTTATTACGCGAACGTACCGGAAGAATCGGTTTATTTTGTTGAGAGACTAACAACACCTCAATATCGTCCAGTATTTTATATCAACTTATTAATCAACTTCTTATTCCCATTCCTGGCGCTAATGAGTCGCGATTCTAAACGCTACATGGCTACGCTTAAAAATGTAACCGTGATTGTTATGATCGGGCATTGGATTGATTTCTATTTAATGATTACTCCTGGTGTTATGAAGTACGACGGAGGGTTTGGATTCATGGAAATTGGATCAGCAATGATTTTCCTTGCAGCGTTTGTATGGGTTGTCTTGAGCAGTTTAGCCAAGTATCCACTGATTGCAAAGAATCATCCTACATTACAAGAAAGTTTACATCATCATATTTAGTATATAAAAAAAGTGACTTAAAAAGTATATTATGAATCAACTGTTGATAGGCATAGGAGTAGTGCTTTTAGCACTCATCATTGGTCTGCTCTATAAGGTGAGCACCATGATGTCGGTTGTGAGAAATAAGGAAGAGGGGCCGGAGTCGACCAGCAATAATGTTAACGGCATACTTATGCTGTTATTCCTGATCGTATTTGGTATTGCGGGATGGGTTTCAGCCTACGCATATTTTGATGATTATCAGTTACCCGTTGCTAGTGAGCACGGTGCTATTACTGATAAGATGTTTTGGGTGACCATGGCCATTACTGGCCTTGCATTCATTATAACACATATTTTGTTATTCTATTACGCTTTCCGATATCGCTATAAGAAAGAGTCGAAAGCTTCTTTTTATCCAGATAATACAAAACTGGAGTTAGTATGGACGATTGTTCCAGCTGTAGTATTAACGGTACTTGTACTTTATGGCTTAAATGTATGGAACAACATTACATCGGAAGCTCCGGAAGATGCAGAAGTAGTAGAAATTATGGGAATGCAATTTGCCTGGAAAGTACGTTACCCGGGTAGCGACGATCAATTAGGTACTTACGATTACCGTAAAATTGATGCCTCGAATATGTTTGGCATGGATCTTACCGATAAGAATTCCTTCGATGATTTCACACCACGTGAAATACATGTTCCAAAGGGCAAACCAGTGCTCTTCAAAATCCGTGCTCGCGATGTACTCCATAGTGTGTATATCCCTGCATTCCGATTAAAAATGGATGCTGTACCGGGAATGCCTACCAAATTTTGGTTCACTCCAACTATGTCTACTGCAGATATGAGAGCTGAAAGAGATGATCCTGAATTTAACTACGAACTGGCTTGTACAGAAGTTTGTGGTAGTGGGCACTTTACAATGCGAATGGTTGTTGTTGTAGATGAGCCTGAGGACTATGAAAAGTGGAAGAAAGAACAGAAGACATGGCTATCAAACAATCCTGAGTACCTTACCGAAGTACCAGAGGAGCTAAAAGAATTAGCGCTCCTGTCATCAGGAATTGATAGCGAAGCAGCCAAGGTAAGCGAAGCTGCATTTTAAGAGAATAAAATATTTTAAGTTATACTATGGAGACTGCTGAAATAAACGTTGCCGAAGACCATGCACACGACGCTCATGAGCATCATGAGCAAGGTTTTGTATCGAAATATATTTTTAGCCAAGATCACAAAACAATTGCCAAACAATTCCTGATCACAGGTATTCTGTGGGCAATTATTGGAGGAATGCTATCGGTATTCTTTCGACTACAACTTGGTTTTCCTAACATGAGCATGGAGTGGCTAAGACCACTTCTAGGAGGATGGATTACAACTACAGGCCAATTAGACACCGAGTTCTATTTGGCAATGGTAACCATGCACGGAACCATTATGGTATTCTTTGTGCTTACTGCTGGTTTAAGTGGAACATTCTCGAACTTCTTAATTCCGTTGCAGATCGGTGCCCGTGATATGGCCTCTGGATTTATGAATATGCTTTCTTACTGGTTCTTCTTTGGTTCCAGTGTAGTAATGTTCATTTCCTTCTTTATCTCAACAGGTCCCGCCTCTGGTGGATGGGTAATTTACCCACCTTTAAGTGCATTACCTCAGGCGATGTCGGGATCTGGATTAGGTATGACCTTATGGCTAGTTTCGATGGCCTTGTTTATCGTATCTACGCTCTTGGGTGGTATTAATTATGTCACAACGGTTATCAACATGCGTACCGATGGTATGAGCTTCTCGAAGCTTCCCTTAACCATATGGGCGTTCTTTATAACTGCAATTATTGGAATTTTAAGTTTCCCGGTATTATTGTCTGCAGCTTTGTTATTGATCCTCGATAGAAGCTTTGGAACAAGTTTCTACTTATCTGAGATATACATCGGTGGTGAAGCCTTGCCCAATATGGGCGGAAGTCCGATTTTATTTCAGCACTTATTCTGGTTCTTAGGGCATCCTGAGGTTTATATTGTATTACTACCATCATTGGGTATTACCTCAGAAATCATTTCAACCAACTCGCGTAAGCCAATCTTTGGTTATAAAGCGATGATTGGATCGATGGTGGGTATCGGGTTCCTGTCTTTCATCGTATGGGCACACCATATGTTCGTAACAGGGATGAATCCATTCTTAGGTTCGATATTCATGCTGCTTACCTTAATTATAGCAGTACCATCGGCAATTAAAGTATTTAACTATATCACCACATTATGGCGAGGGAACATCGTGTTTACACCGGCTATGTTGTTCTCTATAGGGCTTGTATCGTTCTTTATATCGGGTGGTCTTACTGGTATTTTCTTAGGTAATTCAGCGCTAGATATTCAATTACACGATACCTACTTTGTTGTAGCGCACTTCCATTTAGTAATGGGATCAGCAGCCTTCTTTGGTATGCTAGCTGGAGTTTATCACTGGTTCCCTAAAATGTTTGGTAGGATGATGGATGCGAAATTGGGCTATGTTCATTTCTGGTTCACTTTTGTTGGAATCTACCTTATTTTCTTCCCAATGCACTATATAGGGATTGCAGGTTTCCCACGACGCTATTATTCATTCACTAGTTTCGATGCCTTTAGCTCGTTCGGTGATCTTAACGCATTTATTTCTGTAGCAGCTATACTTACGTTTGTGGCGCAGTTTATTTTCGTCTTCAATTTCTTCTGGAGCATGTTCAGGGGCAGAAAAGCTACGGCTAATCCATGGAAGTCGAACACCCTGGAGTGGACTACCCCAGTAAATCCTGGTCATGGAAACTGGCCCGGAGATATTCCAAAAGTATATCGCTGGCCATATGATTATAGTAAGCCAGGTGCACCAGATGATTTTATTCCTCAAACCGTGCCGTATTCGGAAACACCTGAGAGTAACCTACCCCATGAAAACGAATTAATCAGCCTTGAAGTAAAGGATGATGATGGAGCAATTGTAGTCAACTCAGAAGAAAAAGAATAAATTGGCAACAGCAGGTACATATCAAGGAGAAGGGGCTACCTCTGGTAGCATAGTGTCGGTATATCTGGCATTGATGAAAACGCGCTTATCACTTTTAGTGGCATTCTCATCGGGTTTTGGATATACGCTTGGAGCAGCAAACTTTAGTTGGCTAACTTTTGCCATGCTTTTTGTTGGAGGATTTTTGATATCGGGAGCGTCAATCACGATCAATCAAATTATCGAGCGAGATCTTGATAAATTGATGAAAAGAACGGAAAACAGACCGCTACCAACGGCTCGCATAACTGTTCGAGAAGCTCGTAATTTTGCAATAATTGTTGGGTTGATTGGGTTTACCTTACTTATTGTCTCAACCAACTGGTTAACCGTTGTCCTCTCAGCATTATCGTTAGTGCTTTACAGCTTTGTGTACACTCCCTTAAAAAGAGTGGGACCTGTGGCTGTATTTGTAGGTGCCTTGCCCGGCGCTCTACCACCCTTATTGGGTTGGGTTGCCGCAACAGGGAGTATATCTATTGAAGCCGTAGTAATATTCATGTTGCAGTTTGTATGGCAATTCCCACATTTCTGGGCTATCGCCTGGGTTGCCGATGAAGATTACAAGAAAGCAGGATTCAAGCTTCTACCTTCCGGTGGTGGCAAGAATATGCAAACTGCCTTTCAGATTATGATATATACGCTGGTTCTTATCCCCTTAGGGGTTTTACCATCTCAGTTTGGTATTACTGGCATTACGTCTGCCTTTGTGGTAACAACAGTGGGCGTTGTGTTTTTTGCTCAAACATTTTATTTAATGAAGCAATGTATTGCGAATAATGCCGATACTAGAAAAGCGGCACTTTCCATTATGTTTGGTTCTTTCCTATACCTACCTATCGTACAAATTTCTTTTCTACTAGATAAGTTATAATGTTATGATAAAAGATATTCAAATTACGGAAATTCCTAAAAAGACCTTGTCTATGAACCCGAAGCGTTTTCTGCTTTGGATGTTTATGGTTTCAATTATTATGGTCTTCGCTTCACTTACGAGTGCTTATATCGTCCGACAGGCCGAGGGCAATTGGTTGGTTTACGATCTGCCAAATCTGCTCTGGATCTCAACCATTATCTTATTATTGAGCAGTGGAACGGCTCAATTAGCGTACTGGTCGGCTAAGAAAGATAATCTTGCTCAGGTAAAATCGTATATGATTATTACCGTGATCCTTGGGGTATCATTTCTTGTAACTCAGTTTTATACCTGGGGAGCATTAATTGATAGTAATGTTTTCTTTGTTGGAAACCCATCAGGCACCTTTTTATACGTTATTATGGGAGTGCATGGCTTCCACTTAATCAGTGGTATGATTTATTTACTGATTATGTTGGTCCGCACTTTTCAATATAAAGTTCATTCTAAAAACTTGTTGCATATTGGACTTAGCGTCTCGTATTGGCATTTTCTGGATGGTCTTTGGTTATATTTATATCTATTCTTATTATTAAACCACTAATTGTCGTTTAATGGCTACTACAACTGCACCAACAACTGATTTATGGAATGGCGGCCAATCGCCGTTTAAAGTGAGCTACGGTAAGCTCATGATGTGGATATTTTTACTCTCTGATGCTTTTACCTTTTCAGCATTACTAGTGAGCTACGGTACTGTACGATTCAGTTCCGAATCGTGGCCAATTGCTGAAGAAGTATTTGCCGCAATACCTTTTTGGCATGGTAATGCCCCCTTAGTATTCGTGGGTATTATGACATTCATCTTAATTTTAAGTAGTGTGACCATGGTTTTAGCCGTTGAAGCCGGTGCACGTATGGATCGCAAAGGGGTAGAAAAGTGGATGTTCTGGACAATTATTGGAGGTATCACGTTCTTAGGTTGTCAGGCATGGGAATGGTCACACTTTATCCATGGAACAGGATTAGGCGGTGCAAATCTTGCTTGGAATGAGTATGGTCCACCAGATTTTGCAGGATTTTTCTTCTTTATTACTGGGTTCCACGGTACCCACGTATTTAGTGGTGTTGTACTGAACTATATAATCTATTATAATACGGTAAGGGGGGTATATGATCGTCGTGGTCATTACGAAATGGTAGAAAAAGTTGGCTTATACTGGCACTTTGTAGATTTAGTATGGGTATTTGTATTTACCTTCTTTTACCTTGTTTAATTAATTAACTAAGAAATTATGAGTACTGAAGATAATAAAGTAGCTGTACAGCCCGTAGACAAAGCAAAGGTTCGCCATATATTTAAGGTAGCCCTCTATCTATTTGTTGTAACGGTGTTAGAATTTATCATTGCGTTTACCCTGCCGGCTGGAGGTTTAAAGACAATGATTTTTGTTGTTATGACTATCGTTAAAGCATTTTATATTGTATCTGAGTTTATGCACCTGGGCCATGAAGTTAAAGGCTTAAAATGGTCCATAGTATTTCCAATGCTACTTGTAGTATGGTTATTGATCGCTCTCCTGGTTGAAGGCTCTTATATTCATTATGAAAGATTTTTCTAAAAGATTATAAACTAATTTTGAGGCCGGATGATTTCCGGCCTTTTTTATTATGCGCTTGTTTAAAAAAATATTAATTGTATCGCTCGTGCTTCTGGCACCGGTGCTGGTTTTCCTTTTTCTTAAGCAGTTTGGCTCGAATAAGTTCGAGGTGCCCGTATATTACAGCAACGGACATCCTTTGCAGGAGTGTAATTCAGGGCTTATGTCTCATCGCCTAAGTCAGGAGTTTATTTCGGGCAATAATATATCACTACCAGCTCTAATAGAGGGTATAACGGAAGATGACAACCAATTTGATTCTGATCTGATAAACGTCTTGGAAAAGTATCCCGAAGTGAATCGGTATGTTCTTACAACAAGATTGTCACCAACTTCAACAGCAACAATTTCATTGGATACAGCCACTTATCTTCAGGCGATTAATTGTGAACTAGTTTTTGGAGAAGATCGTTTTATAGATGACGCAATCGCTAATAAATTCGTACTCATCGATAAAGCTGGCTTCATACGAGGATACTTCAATGTTGATGACCTGGAAGAAATTGAACGATTAGACATAGAATTAGATATACTATTAAATTACGAAAATGAAGATTAGTAAGATTCTACTAATTGCGGTAAGTATAATCGTACCTGTTGTTGTTGCAGCCTTATTCTTTTTTACGAAGACCGAGGCTGAGGTTGGTTCGTGGGTACATAATTTACCTACCCTTAATGCAACGATTAATTCTATAACTATCGTTTTGTTAATTAGCGCTCTAGTTGCGATTAAGAAAGGTAAAGAGCTTCTGCATCGCAACCTTATGCTCTCTGCAATGTTCTTAGGGATGGTTTTCCTAATCTCCTATATTACTTATCATGCGAGTGTTCCATCCACAGTTTTTGGTGACTTAGATGGCAATGGCATCCTGTCTGATACTGAAATGCAGACAATAGGGGGGATGCGCACCTTCTACCTTGTTGTGTTACTTTCTCATATTTTATTCGCTGTTGCAGGGCTACCTTTGGTGCTTATGGCAGCTTATTTTGGTATTTCAGGAAAACGTACTGCACATAGAAAAACCGTCCGTTTTACATATCCGGTTTGGATGTACATTGCAATTACGGGGGTGCTGGTATATATTCTAATTAGTCCTTACTATTAATTAGTTTTACATCGATGAAGAAGTTAGGAGTATTTATCCTTGGATTGTTTTTTATGTCACTAATATCTGTGCAATCTATCGCACAGTGTGCCATGTGCAGGGCTACTTTAGAGACTAATGTAAGTAATGGCTCAGAAACCGAACTTGCAGCTACTCTTAATATTGGTATTCTCTATCTTTTTGCGGCACCCTATATAATTATAGCAGGTGTTGGTATATTCTGGTTCCGACGTAGTAGGAAAGTCAAAAATCAGCTCTGAAATACTGGTTTTATTTTTGTTACTAGCAATGGAGTGTTAATTTTAATTGGCGCAAGACAAGGCTTATGTTCAAAAATCCGTTTGTCTATTTAATTTTAGGTCTGGTACTCCTGCTAGGCGCTTGGTCCTGGCAGTTATTTAACACTGAATATTATACCTCTCACACGTATTATGCAGAGCTAGTTCAATCTAATCTTGAAAAGGAGGTAGAAGAACTCGAATACGAAATGATCCCTGTTCTGGACAGTGTATCCACTACGGAATTTCTTGAATTTAAGGATTATAATCTTGAGCTGAAATATCCCTATTTTGTTTTCAGGAATGGCGAATTGAAAATTTGGTCGGATTACCAATTTGTGCCGGATTATGAGGTTATTGCAGGAGAGGAGTCGCTTCGAATAATTGAGAATAATAATAGTTCGTACTTAGCAAGGAAATGGTTTTCAGATTCCCCTTATGGAGAATTTGAGGTTGTTAGCCTCATCCCATTAAAAGTAGATTATAATGTCCAGAATCAATATTTAGGAAGTAATCTTAATCAAGATGTCTTCATCAATCAAAATGCGTCGATTTTATTAGAAGAGGACTTAGGCGCTAATGCGATTATTATTAAAGAAAGTGTACTCTTTTGGATCGTCTTTAAGGATGGTTTTGAACTTACCAATGCGCCATATAAAGTTGTTCTCTTCATAGCCTACACTATCGCTATAATTTCACTACTCCTGGCGCTCTTCACCTGGCTTAAATTTAAACAAGGAGTAAGTACGGGATCTCATTTCTTGTACATGATAATTACGGTATGGGTACTTCTTAAGTTGGCACTGAGTGTTTTCAACTTTCCACAGAATCTTATTGCTGTAGATATTTTTGATGCTAGATTTTTTGCAGTTTCCTGGTTCGAACAATCATTTGCTGATATGCTCTTAAATACCTCAGCGATTTTTCTTATCAGTGTGACCACTTTTAAGTACTACCGAAATGAAGCCTTACCAAAAATCACCATAAGGTTTAACAAGCTCCTGGTAAGCAGTTTCGTGGTTTTTCTACTCCATCTGATAATCAATTATCAGTACTTGCAACTGCGAACGATTTATTTTAACTCACAGATTAGTTTAGATATTACTGAGACTTTCAATTTTGATAGCTTTAGGGTACTTTCTCTCCTCATATTTATCCTTATCGGAATAAGTTCAGCCCTCTACTTTCATGTTTTTTTTAAATTTCTTGAGGGGGTAGCCACCACTCTTAGAGCAAGAATAATTGCAGTTGGTTTAGGAACACTCTTTTTCACGGGTTTCAGCCTGCTCGTAAACCTGCCGTCTGCAAATCTGGTTATTATCACGGTGCTTGTTTGTGTAATCCTATTTGCAACAGGTATCCATCGGTCACTACAACAAGAAAGTGTCGCTCTTACACTCTATGTTGTGCTGTGGATTGGTGTAGAGTCATTAATTGGAGGTTGGTGTATAGCAGAATTCGAGAAGACCAGAGATACCAACCAAATGGTGCGTTATGCCCAGAGCCTTGCCTCTAAGAACGATTATATGGCAGAATTCATGATCGAGGAGGTGATTACATCTGTACAGAACGATCCGTCTATTTCTGCTCGATTGAGTAATCCGTTTTTGTCGAAAGAGTATATCATCAATAAAATATCGAAAGCTTATTTAAATAGGTATTTAGATAAGTACACCACTGCAATCTATCTTTATGGCCACTCAGGAGAAGGCTTGCCGGACTTCGGAACAACGCTCGACTACCATGCGATAAGATCGCGCTATGCTCTTGAAGAGAATAAAACCGAATTCGATGAGCTGTTTGTCCTTACTCAAGATATAAGAAGCCTATCCAAGCACTATATGGCATTCGTGCCTATAAAGAGGTATGAGAATATAATTGGTTATATCATCCTTGATTTTCGACAGAAACGAATCGTCCCTGAAAATGTTTATCCTGAACTTTTGGTTGATAACCGATTTAGAGATTATCAGAACACTGAGTTTTCTTATGCAATTTTTGAAAAGAATTACTTGATTCATAGCTCGGGTGAGATGGATTATACTTCGCTGGATTTAAATCTAATGATGAGTCGAAATCTCTGGACACAGGATGGTTATCGGCATTATAAGCTCTCAGATCCGGGAGGAGATATTATTGTAGTAAGCAAGGTCGATGATTTTAGATCGCAATTAGTATCGAATACTGCATTTTTTATTGCATCGATGTTAATCCCAATAATTTTTCTATTGGGTTGGGTTTTACTAAGGAACATTGCTAAAGGCAGGGAGATCTCTTATACAGCAAAAATCCAACTCTTTCTGAACCTGGCTTTCTTTTTACCCTTAGCGGTGGTTACAATAACAACCATGAGTTTTATTACCTCTTCATTTCGAGAAGAGTTATTGGAAGGTAAAATCATTGATTCTCATCGTTTAACAAGGCAAATTGAACAGGAGACAGATGCATTTCTTGTTGATGTGAATGCCAAAGATTTACTGACCGACAAACTTGTTGAGCTTGCGAACTACGGCAATTTTGATGCAACGATTTTTGGTGTTACCGGTCAAATGATTACCACAACAGAACCTAATATTTACAGTTCGGGCCTTCAATCGGGGTACTTAAACCATCTCGCTTTCGAGCATCTGATTGAAGGTACTGAGAATAATATAGTCCTGGATGAGTCTATCGGCACATTAGATTACTATGCTACCTACACAACAATCCGTTCGCGTGAGACCAATCGGCTTTTAGGAGTTCTTGCCATTCCATTCTTCAGAGCTCAGCGAACTATTGAGTCAAACCAGATTGAGGCTTTTACAACGATATTGAATGTATTTATTCTCATCTTCTTAGTCGCACTTTTTGCCACCTTCCAAACCTCTAAATGGCTTACTGCACCATTATTACTAATACGGGAAAGACTGGGAGCAACATCATTTTCAGGGAGTAATCAGCCGATTGAATGGAATTCGGAGGATGAAATTGGCAAACTTATCAGTGAGTACAATAATATGTTGCTCAAGTTGGAATCGAGTAGAGAGGCATTAGCTCGATCGCAAAAAGAAAGTGCCTGGCGCGAGGTTGCTCAGCAAGTAGCACATGAGATCAAGAACCCACTAACGCCAATGAAGCTCACGCTCCAGAAACTGGAGAGAGAAGTGAGTAAGACAAACTCTGGAGAGAATAATCAGATTGAGAAAACAGTTAAAAACCTGTTAAATCAGTTACAGATGTTGAACGATATAGTTACTTCATTTAGTGAATTTGCTAAAATGCCTATGCCGGTCAATGAGAAAGTGAATATAGCAGAAGTACTTGTTGACCTGAAGGAGTTCTTCGATCATGAAGATCATATTAATTTGGAGTTACAATTACATGCTCCGGAGGTATATATTTCAGCAGACAAGAAATTGATGAGTAGAATAATTTCTAATGTGATCATTAATGCCGGACAATCGAAAAAGGAGGGTCAGAAACAAGTGGATATAGCAATATCAACAACGCAATTAAAAGAAAACGGTCATATCCGTATTAGTATCGAAGATAATGGCACTGGTATAGACCCAGAAGTGATTGAGCGTGTATTTATCCCTCGTTTTAGTACCAAAGAGAAGGGATCGGGTATTGGTTTGGCAGTGGCGAAACATGGGATAGAACATGCTGGCGGCACCATCTGGTTCGAAACAAACCTGGGTGTAGGTACTACGTTCTATCTCCAATTACCAGAATTTCTGTAAATGAGAAGGCTGTTGGTCTTATCTATATTGCTATGTGGATTTAGTATTTCTAGAGCCCAGAACACCATATCCGATAACCGGCGTTGCCAAGAGATTACCCCTAACACTATTTTTACAAGCCAAGAGGTCATTGCACCAGAGTCCATTCTGCTTTCTGACTCCCTACCAGGAGTTGAGATAAGGCTTCTATCGGCTAAATCGTTTATGCTCGTGGGCGAAGAACAGTTTGATAAAATATCAGTCTGCTACCGTGTTCTACCTAAAGAAATTCAGAAAAAATTCAAACTCACGAATATTGGCAAGTATGATTCAGCCGCTTTTTTTAGACCTCCTGATATTGAAGAGCCATTGTTTTCGAAGCGAGAAGAACTACTCGATTTAGGTGAGATTAACCAAGGAGGCCAGATAAGCAGGGGCATTACCGTAGGCAATACCCAGGATTTATTTGTGAATTCATCTCTCAACCTTAACCTGGAAGGAAAAATCAGTGACGACCTAAATATTCGCGCATCAATAACTGATCAACAAATTCCTTATCAACCCGAAGGAAATACCCAACAACTTCAGGATTTTGATAATGTTTTTATTGAGCTCTACAACGACAAGTTTTCAGTGATTGGAGGGGACGTGGTTTTTAAAAATAAGGACTCCCATTTTCTTAAATATTTCAAGAATGTTCAAGGAGGTGCAATTGGTTTAAACATGGGAAAGAGCACTTCTGGGTTTGGAATATCTTCAGCGAAAGGTCAGTTCGCTTCAGTAACCGTTCCTGTGTCTGAGGGAATCCTGGGGCCGTACAAAGTCCCATCGGTGAATAACGACAACTACGTAATTATCATAGCGAACTCGGAAAAAGTGTACATCGATGGTCGACTAATGACTCGAGGTTATAATAATGATTACATAATCGATTATAATCAAGCTGAAATCACCTTTACAAGCAATGTTATCATAACCAAGTACACTCGAATTCGCGTAGATTATGAGTATTCTATACGTGACTTCAGTCGATCCATAATTAATTTCTCTCATCAACAGCAGATTGGTAAACTGAATATCTTGGCATCCTATTATCGCGAATCAGATAATAAGAATAAGCCGCTATTTTACGACCTAAGTGAAGATGATAAGCTGCTGCTAGAATCTGTTGGGAATAAAACAGACGATGCTATTGTTTCCAGTGCTCAGTTAACCCCATTTGATCCGAATCGCGTTCTCTACGAAATGATCGATACTGTAGACATTGACGGCAAGGCAACAACCATCTTTAAACATAGCACCTCACAAACAGATAGTTTATATTCAATATCATTTACAGATGTGGGAGCAGGGAAGGGCAGCTATGTAATCACTGAATATTTGGCTCAAGGAAGAATATATAATTGGGTCGGAGAAGGGCTTGGATCGTTTGCCCCTTTTAGACAATTAGCAGCTCCAGGTAAGAAGGAAATGGTAGATATCGCTGCAAGGCTTACCACTGGCCAATTTTCTGAAGTTTATGTTGAATCAGCTTTTTCTGACCATGATGACAACTTATACTCAAATATTGATAATGAAACTAACCAAGGCTATGCCATCAAAACAGGAATAAAAATTAAGGATAAACCTATAAGTGGCTTGGGAAAGTACAAGCTCGGAGCATTTGCAGACTTAGAATATTTAAGTAATAATTTTAAAGCTATCGACCGGTTTAGACGTGTTGAATTCGATCGAGATTGGAGCTACAATCCAGCGGATACTGTTGCTGCGGCTGATTTGGTGATTAGTTCTGGCTTTGCAGTTCGGAGAGATGCGCTTAACGGCGTTAATTATTCCATTAGCGGCAGACAAAAGGAAGGAGAGGTAAAGGGAACTCAGCATAATATTCAATTGAATAAATCATTCGGAAAATTGCAGCTAAACGGTGCGGCCTTTCTAATGAACAGCGTTGTAGATAAACAGGATGCTAGCTGGAAGAAACTAACGACAGAAGTATTTTTAAGAACCAAGATCCAGCCTGGCTACCGGTTTTTGCTCGAACAAAACTTAGTGCGCTACCTATCCGATTCCATTATCGCTTCGGCGAATTACTTCACCAATCACGAATTCTTTATTAGAAACAGCCCTGATAACAAAAACAAGTTCGAAATAAGCTACGCAATTCGCGAAGATAATACTCCATTGGCTGGCGAGCTTATTCAAGCCGATAGGTCTGAGAATATTAGAGCAAAATATTCGCGCCAATTCGAAAATGGTCATAATATTAACCTTGTCTTTAATTATCGTGCACTGGATGACCTTCAGTCGACATCGGATGAGATTGAAAGTATAACCGGGCGAGTCGATTGGACGGGAGACATCATTCGAAATGTTTTTCGGAATGAGCTTAATTATTCGATATCTAACGCACGAGTGCCGGCAAGAGAATATGTGTTTGTGCAAGTGCCAACTGGCGAAGGCACCCATACTTGGCGCGATGATAATATGGATGGGATAAAAGATTTAGACGAATTTTATGAAGCCATTTACTTCGATGAGCGTAATTATATTAAGCTCTATGTGAACACCACTAATTTCTTAGATGCCTACGAGAATGTATTCAACTATAGGGCCACGCTAAAAGCTCCGGTCGCTTGGCGATCAAAACCCGGCATTCTTGGATTGCTCTCCAAAATCTCGAACACGAGTTCATGGGCGTCTCATTATAGAACAACCGAAGATGATCTAGGTGCACGATTAATCCCTTTTATTAGTGAAATTGATGAGGACCAGGTACTGTCACTTCGTGAAGCGCTACGTACTACTTTTTTCGTAAATAAAGCCAATCCTAAGTTCGGTATGAGTGCCGGGTATGCACAATTTAGGAAAAAGCACCTCTATTCTAATGGGTTCGAAGCCAGGAGTGATAAGGAATACAATATTACCATGCGATGGAATCTTACCAGAGTATACAACCTCAAGCTCAATACCATTTCAGCACAACGCGTTAACCGGAGCAATTATTTGCAAGGGCGAAACTATGATATTCAAGAAGTAAAAATTAGTCCTTCTTTTTCTTGGCAACCTAAGCCTACTATTCGACTAACCACAAGCTACCTTGCCGGTGTAAAACAGAGTAGTAACTCTATTGAATTACCCTCTGAATCAGTAACCAATGAAGTACTTGGTGAATTGAAAATGGGCATGGCGGCGAAGTACCTCATTAACATTACCGCAAAATATTCTAACCTGAATTATAACGGCGATGAGCTTACCCCACTTGGGTATGAAATGCTTCAGGGGTTACGACCAGGCGATAATGTTTCATGGTCGGTGGGTTGGCAACAAAAGCTAATTAACGGACTTCAGCTTAATTTTTTCTATGAAGGACGGAAACCCAATGGGCTTAATGTAATTCATAGTGGGAGAGCTTCGGTGAGCGCCTTATTCTAAAAGAAAGTGTTTGCTCTTAAGAACTAACTTTTTTGTTCTTTTAAGGTACGCATGAGGTTGTTAGCGAAAACAAAATCGTTGAATTCTTTAACTTCTGCATCAAGAATCGCCTCTTTAGGGCCATCCCATATTTTATGCCCGGCGTACATAAACATGATGTAATCGCCAATCTCCATCACAGAATTCATATCGTGCGATACCACCACAGTAGTCGTATTGTATTCGATGGTGAGGTCTTTAATAAGATTATCGATAAGGATTGAGGTTTGTGGGTCTAATCCGGAATTAGGTTCATCACAAAAAAGGTATTTCGAATTATTAACCAGCGCTCTGGCTATACCTACTCGCTTCTTCATACCACCACTTATCTCTGATGGCATTAGTTTATTGGTGTTTTCTAGACCAACACGTTTTAGCACATGATTTACCATGTCCAGTTTTTCATCTAGCGGATGGTTGGTAAGGATATCTAAAGGAAACATCACATTCCCTTCAACATTTTTAGAGTCGAATAAGGCTGCTCCCTGAAAGAGCATTCCAATCTCTCTTCTAATCTCAATTCGATCTAACCGATTGGTATGTGTGAAATCTCGTTTGTCATAAAGTACTTCGCCCGAATCTGGCTCCTCTAAACCCACAATACACTTTAGTAATACGCTTTTTCCTGTGCCACTCGCCCCAATAATCATATTTACCTCGCCTGGTTTGAATACCGCCGAAATCCCTTTGAGGACCTCATTATCGCCGAATTTTTTCCTTATGTTTTGAACGTCTATCATTAGATTGAAACCAGATATTCTGCTAATAATTGCGCCAGCAAATAATCGGCGGCTAGTACGGCAATTACACTATTGGTTACTGCACTGGTACTTGCTTTACCTACTTCCAGTGCTCCGCCAGTTGTGTAATATCCCATAAAGGAAGATATTGTTGAGATTAAAAAGGCGAATACAAAGGCTTTGATCATGGCAAATGTTACCATGAATTCGTTGAGCTGGTATTGGATACCCGTGGTATAAGCTTGTGGGGTAATTACGCCTGTAAAGTCGGCAGCTACATAACCTCCTAGAATACTTAAGAATGCTGAAAAAATAACCAGCATAGGGAAGGTAAATAGTGTGGCTAGTAATTTAGGTAGTACCAGGTAGGAGGAAGAGTTTATACCCATCACTTCTAAGGCATCTATCTGCTCGGTAATACGCATGGTTCCTAATTCGCCAGCTATATTAGATCCTACCTTACCTGCGAAAATTATTCCAATAATGGTAGGGGCAAGTTCTAAGAGGACCATATCTCTCACAACAAGCGCTACTACATAATCGGGGATAAGCGGGCTAACCAAGTTATAGGCAGTTTGTATGGTTGTTACGGCACCCATAAACACCGATACAATAGCGATCAAGACAACCGAGTCAGTGCCAATCTTAACAGACTCCTCCATGAAAAGCTTTGCATAGGTTCTAAACGATTCCCTGTTGGTGAACAGGCTTCCGAGGAAAATAAAATATTTACCGAATCCTTTAATCAAAACGTATCTGCTAATTTTCGGAAAGATAAATAATCTTAAATAATCTATTGGCGAATAAGGCTGTTACTTTTTTTACCTGGGGTATATTTATAATAACTTAGTTCATATAATCATCAACAAAAAGTAGAATGTCTAAAGCTATTGCAATTACAGGAGGTACTAAAGGGATAGGAAGAGCTATTGTAAACCTATTCGCAGATAAGGGTTTCAATATTATCACCTGCTCGAGGAGTTTAGCAGACCTGGAAGGCTTAAAGGCTGAGGTAAATGCTAACTACCCGGAAGTGTTTTTCGAAAGTATAGTCACAGATGTATCTACCCGAGAAGGTGTAAATGCCTTCATTGATTTTGCCCAGACACACTCTACAGGGTTGCATGTGCTCATCAATAATGCCGGAACATTTATCCCCGGTCAAACAATGACAGAGGAGGAAGGTGTATTTGAAACGATGATTTCCACCAATCTTTCGAGCGCCTATCATATTACACGAGGATTAATTCATAATATCATGAATAATAAGGGCCATGTTTTCAATATGTGCTCAACGGCGAGTACTATGCCTTATGCTAACGGTGGGAGTTATTGTATTTCTAAGTTTGCTTTGCTTGGCATGACAAAAGTTCTACGTGAAGAGATGAAAGAGCATGAGGTTCGCGTTACGGCCATTATGCCCGGGGCAACGCTTACCACAAGCTGGGAAGGCACTGATCTACCCGAAGAAAGGTTTATGAGCGCCGATGACATCGCTCATGCCGTTTGGGGTGCCTTTGCCTTATCCCCACGGTCCGTTGTTGAAGAAATTACCATCCGACCACAGTTAGGCGACTTATGATTAGTAGTAAAAAGTGATGGATTTGTCCTTGTAGAATTCTGCTAGACGATCTACCACGTCTTTGCCATCTGGACTAAAATTATTCTTTTGTATAAAAAACAGATTGAGCTTACTGAGCTTCGTTATCTCGTAAGGGATGTCGGTAATTTCGTTATTGGAGATATCCAGATCCTCAAGCTTGGTAAGCGCTAAAATTTGTGTAGGGAATTCCTGAAAGTAATTATGATTGATATGCAAGGTTTTTAGATTACTCAGGTTTCTAAGTGAAGTTGGCAGGTAACTTAGCTTATTATGATGTAGGTATAACATTTCCAAGTTTTCCAATTTGCCGATTTCTTCTGGGATGCTGTATAATTCATTATTCGATAAATAGAAGATTTCCAGACTTTGCATTGATTCAATGGCCGGATCGATGCGTTTGATTTTATTAAAATATAAGTCGGCAATCTCAAGCTTTTCTAGCCCATAAAAGGCTGATGGTAGCTCCTCGATCTCATTAATATAAGCTGTTAATTGTTTAAGATTTGATAATTTGTTGATATCCTCAGGAAGGGCAGTTAATTTATTTCTATTCACTTGAATTGACTCTAACTGTGGCATTTCTAAAAGGAATAATGGAAATGATTTTAGTTGAGATTTATTGATGCGTACCGTCTTAACATATGGACTCAATTTTTCCGGTATTTGAGTTGGATTAATCGGATTAGTGCTAAGTTCTACAGCCTTCAGTTTTTTTAGATTAGAGGTTCTGGCCGGATAGGTAGTAAAATGATTTTCGGTTAGGATTATTTCTTCTAATGCCTTTAGTTTTTTAATACTTCTGGGAAGCTTATCTAATTGGTTCTTTTCCAGCCTGAGATAGGTGATTGATTTATTCTTTTTAAATCGAAATTTCTTCGCTTTATAGGCATTATCAGAAAGATCGAGGTATGTAACATTGCGTAATACCTTTCGTGGTATTTTCTTAAGCTGGTTGCCTTGTAATTCTAAGCGTTCTAACTGCTCGAATTCTTTTATGTGACCTGGTAATTCTTGAAGCTTAAGGTTCGACAGGTCCAATGATTTTGCGGCTCTGGAGAGCGTATATGAGTCTTCTAGCCGTTGTTTTGCAGCTAATTTACCTCTTGCCTCCATAAGCTCTCTCAAGGAGTCACGGTTTAGCCGCATTATCGCTTGCATCTCTCGGCGCTCGGCAGTACGCAGGCTATCATCAGTGCTGCGCGACTGCGCAAAACCTGATTGAATGAGACACAACAGGGGTATAAAAAATACAAGAAAACGTACCATTCCTTGAAGTAACATTTTTCTACGTCAAATTACAAATATTGCGAGCATTTGAATTCAGAAAATTGTAGCTTTGTTGGATAAATTTTCAGCAAAATCAATCAGTTTTTATCGATTGAATAACTAACGTATGAGCGAAGAAAAGAAACAACCAAATCAAGAATATTCAGCGGGTAATATTCAGGTTCTAGAAGGTCTGGAGGCCGTAAGGAAAAGACCTGCGATGTACATCGGAGATGTAAGTATTAAAGGCTTACATCACTTGATCTGGGAAGTAGTGGATAACTCTATCGATGAGGCCATGGCTGGTCATTGCGATCAGATCCATGTTATTATCCATAAAGATAATTCCATTACGGTAAAAGATAATGGTCGAGGGATTCCAACGGATATGCACCTCAAAGAAAAGCGTTCTGCGCTTGAGGTAGTAATGACGGTCCTTCATGCTGGAGGTAAATTCGACAAGGATACCTATAAGGTGTCGGGCGGACTTCATGGCGTGGGGGTATCTTGTGTTAATGCATTGAGTGATCCCTTACAGGTTACTGTACACCGTAATGGCAAAGAATTTCAGCAAGAATATTCAAAAGGTAAGCCCTTATACGATGTTAAAGAGACTGGAAAATCGGACTTATCGGGAACAACAGTACGCTTTAAGCCCGATGGGAGTATATTCACGGTTACGGAATATGTTTATGACACGGTAGCATCGAGGCTCCGAGAGTTAGCATTTCTTAACGCTGGCATTAGATTATTTTTAGAAGATGAGCGCGAACAAGATGAAAACGGCGAAAATCTAAAGGATGAATTCTTCTCAGAAGGAGGCTTAGCTGAATTTGTTGAGTATCTCGACTCCACAAGAGAGAATCTAATCCCTGCACCGATCTATATGGACGGTGAAAAAGGATCTGTTCCGGTTCAGATTGCCATGAGTTATAATTCCTCGTATTCCGAGAATGTGGTGAGTTATGTAAATAATATTAACACCATAGAAGGTGGAACACATGTCTCTGGATTTAGAAGAGCACTAACTCGAACCTTAAAAGCCTACGCCGATAAATCTGGACAACTAGATAAGGTGAAGGTGGAAATTGTTGGTGATGACTTTAGAGAAGGCCTTACTGCAGTAATTTCGGTTAAGATTGCAGAACCTCAATTTGAAGGGCAGACAAAAACGAAGCTTGGGAACTCCGAAGCGATGGGTGCCGTAGATCAATCGGTAAGCGAAATGCTTCAAAATTATCTTGAAGAGAACCCTAAGGAAGCAAGAATGATTGTGAGCAAGGTTGTTCTCGCCGCTCAGGCCAGGTTTGCGGCACGTAAGGCCAGAGAAATGGTCCAGCGAAAGAATGTGCTTTCGGGTACAGGTTTGCCTGGCAAACTAGCCGATTGCTCAAACAGCGACCCAGTTGAATGCGAAATCTATCTTGTAGAGGGAGATTCAGCCGGTGGTTCTGCAAAACAAGGACGTGATAGAAACTTTCAGGCAATTTTACCTTTAAGAGGTAAAATCTTGAATGTAGAAAAAGCTCAGGAACATAGAATTTACGAAAATGAGGAGATCAAGAATATGATCACCGCACTTGGGGTAAGTTTTGGTACAGAAGAAAGCGAAAAAGCGCTCAATATGGAAAGGCTTCGTTATCATAAGATTGTTATTATGACGGATGCTGACGTTGATGGTAGCCATATCCGTACGCTTATCCTTACCTTCTT
>CBDUMS010000068.1:0-20760 GCA_965368405.1 uncultured Cyclobacteriaceae bacterium | reverse complement strand
CTTCTTGAAGCAGCCATCATATGAGATTAAGTGGATTAATAGATTCCTGCCTGCCTGTTTATCAGTCGAAGGAGGACAGGCACGGCTTCGCTGCGCTCAGAATAAAAAGAAAGAATTGGGGAGCACAATAATTAGAATAAGCTGCTATTACTTATGTAACCATTATACTTTTGCCACTATGATAGAAGTAGATCATGTAATACTTACCGACGACATAAAGGATGAGTACTTTGTATGCGATCTGGGTAAGTGCAAGGGTGCCTGTTGTGTGGAAGGGGACCTGGGGGCGCCATTATTGAAGGAAGAACTGCCTATTCTGAATAAAATTTATCCCGAAGTGGCTCCTTACTTAAGTCCGGAAGGCCGAAAGTTTATAGAAGCGCAAGGGAAATATATCCTCGATGAGGATAAAGAATACTCTACCACCACCATAAATAGAAAAGAGTGTGCTTATGCTATTTATGATAATGCCGGCATTCTAAAGTGCGGCATAGAGATGGCCTACCGCGATGGTAAGATTGATTTCCAAAAACCTATTTCTTGTCACCTTTATCCGCTGCGTGTAAGAAAATACGACCAGTTCGAAGCTGTAAATTATGATCGCTGGCATATCTGCAAAGACGCTTGCAGTAACGGTCTAAATCTTAAGGTACCGCTGTATAAGTTCCTCAAAGAGCCGCTAACTCGTAAGTACGGCGCTGCGTGGTATCAGAAACTCGTTGATATGATCGATGAAGAAAATGCAGAATAGCTCCAGCGATTTATGATTACCTCCCTTGTAACCGGTGGCGCCGGATTTATCGGAAGCCATGTGGCTGAAGAATTAATCAAGTTAAAGCATAAGGTAATTGTACTTGATGATCTATCGGGTGGATTCAAGCGTAATATCCCAAGGAATGCGGTTTATGTGAATGGTTCTATAACCAATGTGAAACTGATTGAGCAAATCTTTTCAGATCATAAAATAAATTATGTCTATCATTTTGCTGCATATGCTGCGGAAGGACTAAGTCATTATATCAGAAATTACAATTATCAAGTCAATCAACTCGGGTCAATTAATCTTATCAACGCTGCGGTTAACTATAACGTAGATTGTTTTGTTTTTGCATCTTCTATAGCGGTGTATGGATCACAATCTCCGCCCATGACTGAAGCAATGCACCCGAAGCCAGAAGACCCTTATGGCGTTTCTAAATATGCCGTGGAGCTCGACTTGGCAGCAGCGCATGAGCAGTTCGGTCTCGACTATATAATATTTAGGCCTCATAACGTCTATGGAGAACGACAAAACCTCGGCGATAAATACCGTAATGTAATTGGTATATTCTTGAAGCAAGCGATGCAAAATACTCCCTTAACGATATTTGGTAATGGGGAACAAAGCCGAGCATTTAGTTATATTGATGATATAGCCTTGCCAATAGCCCATTCTGTAACTATTCCGTCAGCAAGGAATAAAGCGTTTAATATTGGTAGTGCTGAAGCAATCACCGTTAACCAATTAGCTTCTCAGATTCAAAAAGTAATGGATAGAGAACTTGAGATCAAATATCTATCTGAAAGAAACGAGGTTTTTCACGCCTATGCCGATCACCAATATTTCTATGAAGTATTTGATATCCAGAAGGAAACATCACTAAAAAAAGGGCTTAAGCAAATGGCCAAATGGGCACAGAATATTGAAATTAAACCCAGCAGTAGTTTTGAGAATATTGAAATAAAGAAGAATTTTCCAGAACATTGGAAGCGATAGAATGAAAAGAGTACTTTTTCTGGTAATGCACCGACCTAATCGGTCACCCTCGCAACGGTATAGGTTCGAACAATATTTCGACTACCTCGCAGATAATGGAATTATTTGCCATATGTCTTATTTGATAGACGCACAAGATGACAAGATACTTTACCAGCCCGGGAAGTACTTTGCAAAACTATGGATTCTGATAAAAAGCATTCTGAAGCGACACTCCGATTTATATCGCGTTAAAAACTTCGATTACATCTTCATTCAGCGCGAAGCTTTTATGACAGGAACAACCATTTTTGAACGTCTTTTAACAAGATCGAAAAAGCCTATCATCTTCGATTTCGATGACTCGATCTGGTTGCTCGATAAAAATGCAGCCAACAGCAACTTATCCTTTCTAAAGAATCCAAATAAAACCAAACGCATCATTTCTTTAAGCTCAACCATAGTTGCGGGCAATGAATACCTGGCGGATTATGCAAGGCAGTTCAATACTAAGGTTAAGGTCATTCCAACAACTATTGACACTAAAAAGTACCAGCCAATTCCAAAAGAGTCATCCGAAACAGTAGTAATCGGCTGGACGGGTTCCTTTAGTACCATTAAACATTTTGAAGATATTGTGCCGGTCTTGCTAAGAATACGCGATAAATATGGCGATAAAGTTAAGTTTGAAGTGCTCGGAGATCCTGATTACAAAAACTCAGTATTGGGCATTCAGGGGTTGCCATGGCGAGCCGAAACAGAAACGGCAGACCTTAGTCGATTCGATATTGGCGTTATGCCTTTACCGGATAATGAATGGACGAAAGGAAAGTGTGGGGCCAAGGGTTTGCAGTATATGGGAATGGCTATTCCTACAATAATGTCTCCCGTAGGCGTTAATCCAATTATAATTACGGATGGAGAAAATGGACTTTTAGCTGGATCGGAGGGCGAATGGTTTACGAAACTTTGTCAGCTCATCGACTCCCCTACCCTTAGGCAGCAACTAGGAGCAGCGGGACGAAAAACGGTAGAAGAATACTACAGCATTGAGGCCAATCAAGCGAAGTACCTCGAATTATTTAGTTAGCATAAATGGTTTAAACTAGGCAACTATTCTATCTTCTTAATCCCGATGTGGCAACCTTCGATGCAGAAGCGATAATTGAGTTTAACATTGAACTCCTCGAATTCTACACTATAGCTGTGGTCCAGATTAATGATATCGATTTCCTCTTTAAAATCAGGTTCTTCAGCAAACAAGGCAAGGATTACACCTTCTCGATCATCATTAATCAAGGCATAATAATTGAAATCTTTTAGTTCTGAGTAGTTCGAAGAAAAACTATTGTCGTCTTTAAAATTTATAAGTTGCGCCGGATTGGCCGAAACTGCTTCTGTTATATAGCGATCACCGGGTGAGTATCCATATTCATAAACACGATAGGTACCCAATAATTCTCCCTCAGTAATTGGCAAGCAGCAATCCTCGTTCTTATCGCAAGAAGATAGGATTAGCAGTATAAGCAACCCAAGATGGTTTAACTTCATAATGATTTGACTTTACACCTTAGACACTCCGCACCAGAAATTGGTTGGAAATGGTACATTTCCGAAGTTTATCAAGCAGATACCTTAATAAGATTTGATTCTAAAGATCAGAATAATCGAAATCATCTAGAAAGGCGGTAGTGAAATTACCTGCTTTGAAGTTCTTATCACGCATTAATTTAATGTGAAATGGAATTGTGGTATCGATACCTTCAATTACAAACTCAGATAATGCCCTCTCCATTCTGGTGATAACCTCCTCTCTCGATTGCCCGCTAACGATAAGCTTTGCGATCATAGAATCGTAGTTTGGTGGAATGGTATAGCCGGCATAAACATGGCTATCTACTCTTACGCCATGGCCACCGGGCATATGAAGATTAGTGATCTTACCAGGCGATGGTCGAAAACCTTTTTTAGGATTTTCGGCATTGATCCGACATTCCATAGCAAATAACTTAGGAAAATAATTGATACCGATGATCAATTCACCAGCAGCCACTTTAATCTGTTCCTTAATAAGATCAAAATCAGTAACCTCTTCTGTTATGGGGTGTTCAACCTGAATACGTGTATTCATTTCCATAAAATAGAAATCACGGTTTTTATCTACCAAAAACTCTACCGTTCCAGCTCCTTCATATCCAATGGCTTCTGCACCTGCAATCGCTGCAGCACCCATCTTCTCACGAAGTTCATCGGTCATAAAGGGTGATGGAGTTTCTTCGACAAGTTTCTGATGACGACGTTGAATAGAACAATCGCGCTCAGACAAATGGCATGCTCTTCCTTTATGGTCTCCAACAATCTGAACTTCAATATGGCGAGGTTCTTCAATGAACTTCTCCATATAAAGTGCATCGTTGCCAAAGGCTGCACCAGATTCCTGGCGTGCGTCATCCCATGCTTTTTGAAATCCATCTTCATTATGGACAATTCGCATTCCCCGGCCACCGCCACCTGCGGTAGCCTTAAGAATTACCGGGTATTTGATTTTCTTCGCCAGCTTCTTACCTTCTTCAACTGAATCTAAAAGACCTTCCGAACCTGGAATGGTTGGTACGCCTGCCGCTTTCATGGTAGCTTTAGCATTCGCCTTATCTCCCATGCGGTCGATCATATCAGCCGAAGCTCCAATGAATTTTATATTATATTCATCACAAATTTTAGAAAACTCTGCATTCTCAGAGAGAAAGCCATAGCCAGGATGGATTGCATCGGCATTTGTAACTTCTGCTGCAGCCAGAATTCTTGGCATGTTCAGGTAGGACTCTGAACTTGGAGCGGCGCCAATGCAGATCGCCTCATCGGCAAATTTAACGTGTAAACTTTCGCGATCAGCGGTAGAATATACAGCTACCGACTTTATACCCATTTCCTTACAGGTACGAATTATACGCAGGGCAATCTCACCTCGGTTGGCAATTAGAATTTTCTTAAACACGGCAGCTTAAATTAAGATGGATCTACTAAATATAACGGTTGGTCGTATTCTACTGGAGTGCCATTTTCTACAAGCACCTTAACAATTTTACCACCAATTTCAGACTCAATTTCATTGAATAACTTCATGGCTTCTACAATACATACAGTTTGGCCTACCGAAACGCTATCGCCTACATTTACGAAAGGATCTGATTCCGGGTTAGCTGACCTGTAAAAAGTGCCTATCATAGGTGATTTTATTTCAACATAGCCAGAAGAAGCATCAGAAGAAGCCGCCGGTGCTGCAGGAGCAGCAGGAGCTGAAGAAGGGGCAGCAGCCGCAGCTGGTGCCTGAGGAGCAGGAGCCGATGCTACTGCCTCAATGACTTTGGTTTTACCCGCCTCTCTTCTTACTGAGAGCTTAAGCTCTTCAGTCTCGATCTTCACTTCATTTAGTCCTGTATTGGCAATGAAGTCTATTAAATCTCTTATTTCTTTGGTTTTCATTGTTGGGTTTTTCTTATTTGACGCGCTCTCCATAACTTCGTGTTCTTGTATCAACTTTAATTATTTCATCTTGATTTATAAACAAAGGCACCTGAATCTCAGCGCCTGTTTCTAAGGTAGCTGTTTTCGTAGCATTTGTTGCGGTGTCTCCCTTAATGCCTGGCTCGGTATAGGTAATTTGTAATTCAACAAAGGCAGGTAATTCGCAAGTCAGTGCCTTTTCCGTTTCGGCATGATATATTACCTCCACCTCCTGACCATCCTTAAGAAGATCGGCGGAAGAGATTATCGTTTCTGGCAGAGCAACTTGATCGAATGTATTACTATCCATAAAATGATAGCCGATATCATCTTTATACAAAAACTGATGCGCCCTACGCTCAATTCTCGCGGTGGTAATTTTGTGACCTGAGGTAAAGGTGTTATCAATTACCTTTCCTGTCTCTACATTTTTAAGTTTGGTCCGTACAAATGCAGGGCCTTTACCCGGTTTTACATGCTGGAATTCGGTTATCATGTACAACCCATGGTTGAATTCAATACATAGACCGTTCTTAATATCTGCTGTTGATGCCATAACTAAGCTGGAAAATTACAACTGAAAAGTTTAATTAAAAAAATGATTACTTAGAATCGTATGCCCATTTAACATAAATAGCGCCCCAGGTAAATCCACCACCGAAAGCTGCAAGTATGATATTATCTCCTTTTTTGAGCTGTTTTTCATAGTCCCAGAGTAATGTAGGAATAGTCGCCGAGGTAGTATTTCCGTAACGTTCTATGTTCATCATCACTTTATCGTCGCTGATGCCCATTCTATTACTGGTGGCGTCTACAATCCTTTTATTTGCCTGATGTGGTGCAAGCCAGGCCACGTCATCGCCTGTTAAATTATTGCGTTCCATTATTTTGGCAGCATAATCAGCCATGTTAGTCACAGCAAATTTAAACACCGTCTTTCCATCTTGATAAACATAATGCTCTCTTGCATCGATTGATTCATGGGTGGCTGGATATTTTGAACCTCCGGCCTTCATGCGAAGGAAATCTACGCCGCTACCATCACTTTTATGTACATAATCGATTACTCCCACCTCTTCAGTGGTTGGTTCAAGCATTACTGCGCCAGCACCATCGCCAAAAATTATGCAAGTTGTACGGTCGGTATAATCGATAATCGAAGACATCTTATCGGCACCTACTACAATCACTTTTTTATACCTTCCCGACTCTACAAAGGCTGCACCTGTTGAAAGGGCGTATATAAAGCCAGAACAGGCGGCACCCATATCGTAATTAAAAGCATTAACACAACCCGTTTTATCGGCAACCAAGTTTGCCGTTGCGGGAAAAACATGGTCGGGAGTAACTGTTGCTACAATGATAAGATCAACTTCCTCTGGCTTGGTATTACACTTTTCTAATAACTGCTTCACCGCCTCGGCCGCCATATCTGAGGTTCCTTTCTCACCTTTCAGAATTCTTCGCTCTTTAATTCCGGTCCGAGACATTATCCACTCATCGTTGGTATCAACCATAGTAGACAACTCTTGATTGGTAAGTATGTAATCGGGCATATGGCCTCCTACACCGGTAATTGCTGCTCTAATCTTTGTCATAATGTTAGGTTAAGCCATTAGGCTTTCTTTAATTTTTTCATTTATCTTGGATTTGGCCATATTATACGACTGAATCAGCATGCTTTTAATAGCGTGTTTATCTGAAACGCCGTGACCAATAATAACATTTCCATTAATCCCTAAAATTGGGCTACCACCTATCTGCTTATAATCCATTAAATCAAAAAACGGGTCCTTGAAGTTTCTATCTTGAAGCATTGAATAAATGGATTCCGCAAATTTCAATAATACATTGCCGGTAAATCCGTCGCATATAATTGCATCTGCTTTCTCGTTAAATATATCACGTCCTTCAAGATTACCAATAAAATTAATTTTGGCATTAATTTTCATTAATTGATAAGCAGATTGTGTAAGGAGCGTGCCTTTTTGCTCTTCCTCGCCAAGATTCACCAAGCCAACTTTAGGATTGTCAATTTTTAGAACATGTTTAGCATATAGTGAGGCCAGTTCGGCGAATTGCACTAACACATCGGGACGGCAATCGGCATTTGCGCCAACATCCATAAGGATGCCATAACCGCCTTTTTCCTTTGGGATCACGCCCGCTAAGCCAGGGCGAATGACTCCTTCGATTGCCTTTATAGAAAAAATAGCGCCTACATGCATTGCTCCGGTATTCCCGCAGCTACAGAAGGCGTCTACTTCTTTGTTTTTTAGTAATCGGTATCCAACAGGTATAGAAGCCTCTGGATGTCTAGTCAGGGCTTTTGTAGGATGAACTCCCATCGGAATAACATCGGAAGCATGAACTATTTCAACTCTTGGATCAGAAAGTCCTACTTCCTCCGCCGTGTTTTTAAGCGTAGTCTGATTGCCGACCATATATACGGTACAATCAGACGGCAACTCTGCAAGAGCAAGTTTTACGCCTTCAACATTTGGCATGGGGGCAAAATCCCCACCCATAGCATCAATAGCAATTCGCATACTGCTATACCGCTACTTCCTTCTCTATTGCTGGTTTGCCTTTGTAATACCCACACTCAGAACATACCCGATGCATTAGTACGGGTGCTCCACAATTCGAACATTCCATAAATGTAGCCGCTACAGATTTGTAGTGTGTTCTACGCTTATCTCTTCGTTGCTTAGAGGTTTTTCTTTTTGGATGTGCCATTATTAATTCTTTTTAAGCTTTTTTAAATCATTCCATCTTGGGTCAATCAGATCATCTGAAGACTCATCAGTAGAAGTTGTTTCTATAAAAACATCATCTTCTGAATCCTGAAAACGTGGATGTAGTTTTTTCATAGGTATTGCCAGCGTGATAAACTCATAAACAAATTGACCAATGTCAATTTTTTGTGCATTTGCAGGGATAAGAATTAACTCATCGCTAAGTTCTTCCCAGTGGTCACCAAACTTTAGCCTTACCTCCGATTCTTCTTCAATCGGAAACATATATTTGTCCAAACTACGATCACAGATCAATTCAATCTCACCTTTAATAATAAACTTTAAAGTTATCATCGAAGGTGCTTTATCTAGATCAACTAATATTGATCCTGAACCGTTTTCAATTAAACTATCTTCAAATAAATCAAAGAACGAGGATTCGAAATCGAAATCGAACGAATGTTTTCCATTCGTAAGTTTATAAATATCAATATCGATAACTCCTCTTCCCACAACCCGGTTTTATTCAAGTGCGCAAAGTTATAATGATTTTATAAAATTAACTGCCCCTTTTAACGATAATTCCAATCAAAGCAGTAGATATGAAGTATTTATAGAATGAGTTGGACTATTTATCTTCAAATTCTGCCCGCTTACCCAGGATATCGTGGGCCAGATAGATGGCCTCGCGCATTGAGCTTGCTGAAGCGAGGTTCTTGCCGGCGATATCATAGGCTGTTCCATGATCGGGAGAAGTACGAACAACGCTCAGGTTTGCTGAGAAATTAACACCTTCTCCAAAAGATAGGCTTTTAAACGGCACCAAGCCCTGATCGTGGTACATGGCCAATACAGCATCGTAGTTTTTATAACTTCCTGTTCCAAAGAAACCATCGGCAGGGAAAGGGCCAAAAACTAAATCCCCGTTCTCCTTAAAATTAGAGATTACCGGTAAAATAACATCTAGTTCTTCTCTTCCTAGAAGTCCATCCTCTCCAGCATGTGGATTCAGCCCCATGACTGCAATTTTAGGTTTGGCAATGCCAAAGTCTTGAATTAGTGACTTCTTAATATTCTTTAGCGATTTCTCGATGAGCTCGCGATTTATTAAGGCTGGGGCATCTTTTATGGAAACATGGCCAGTAGCAACAGCTACCCGTAAACTTCCAGAAATCATAAACATTAATGCCTTTCCTTCAAACTTATTTGCAAAATACTCTGTATGACCAGGAAATTTAAATTCATCAGACTGAATTGTTGCCTTATTTATTGGCCCAGTTACAATCGCATCTACTTTTCCCGTCTTGGCTAAATCTGTGGCCTTTTCCAGTGCCTGATAAGCAAGTTCTCCAATTGCAGTATTCGCTTCACCTGGATTTACCTCTACTTTTTCTGACCAACACTCTACCACATTAATTCGCTTAGGATGGGGTTCCTGACCAGGCTGAATTACGTGCATATTGAAATCATCAATTTTCAGCCTCTTTCGATAAAAATTGATGACGTCCGTAGAACCGATGATTACCGGTGTTAAATGATTTACAATTCTTTGATCTGAGAGAGCTTTGATCACTACTTCTGGCCCTACTCCATTGATATCGCCTAATGTAATTGCTATGATATCCTTCCTCTTTTGTGCCATAATTTCCCTGCGAAATAAATCCGCCTCAAAACTAATCAATTGAAGATATTTTATAACTTTTGTTTAAATTGAAATTCATGGATCCTGTAAGGCCAAAAAAACATCTCGGACAACATTTTTTACATGATCAGAGTATTGCCGATAGAATTGTCGCGAGCCTCGTGAATAAAGATGTAAGCACAATTCTGGAAATCGGACCAGGAACAGGCGTACTAACCAATCGCCTACTCAACCTTAACGATAAAGAAATTTGGGCTGTAGATCTTGATAAAGAATCCATAAACTTTTTAAAAGAAAATCTCGACCTCCCTCATGAACAAATTATTTATGGAGATTTTTTGAAATTAAATATCCCAGCGCTTATCCCACAAAAGTTCATTATCATAGGCAACTTGCCATATAATATTTCTTCGCAAATATTTTTCAGACTCCTAGAACTTAAAGACCAAGTTCCTGAAATGGTTTGTATGATTCAAAAAGAAGTCGCCGACAGAATTGTTAGTCCACCAGGAAACAAGACATACGGTATACTCAGTGTACTATTACAGGCTTACTTTGATATTGAGTACCTATTTACTGTGAAACCCGGAGCTTTTAATCCACCTCCTAAAGTTAACTCTGCCGTTATAAGGCTATCGAGGAATAAAACGACATCTTTACCTTGTGATCAGGCTCTATTTAAGAGGGTAGTGAAACAAGGTTTTCAAAACCGGAGGAAGACCTTGCGCAACGCTTTAAAACCGCTAAATTTGCCTGAACATCTAAATCAGGAGCCTATTCTCAGTCAGCGAGCGGAGCAGCTTAGTGTTGCCGACTTTGTGCAACTGACTCAAAAAATTGAAGCCTAGTGGAAGAGTTAATGACATTTGAGCTATCGAAGGAGTTCGCAGAGCGATTGCAGCTGGCTGTTGATGAAAGAGATGATGCCTTTATTAAGTCCGTACTCGAAGGTGTTAACCCCGCCGATCTAACCGAAACCCTCGAAGAGTTTAATTCGGAAGATTCAAAGTATGTCTTGAGCTTATTGCCAATCGCCATTGGCTCCGATATCATTAGTAATCTCGATGACGATACCTTAAAGCGTTTCCTTAAAGTTTATAGCTCCAAAGAAATTGCCGACTTCATCGAAGAAATGGACTCTGATGATGCGGTAGACATATTAAATGAGCTCTCAGATGATCAACGCGAGGAAATCATATCCTTAATTGACAAAACGGAAAAGCTCAACCATATCCTTGAGTTAATTCATTACGATGAGGATGAAGCTGGAGGTCTAATGGCTAAGGAGCTCATTAAAGCCAACCTTAATTGGACTATTGAGCAGACAATTGAAGAAATTAGAAGGCAAGGGGAAAATGTAAATCAGATATACTCGGTTTATGTAGTAAATAATTATAATACGCTTTTAGGGAAGGTATCTCTCCGTAAAATGTTGCTTGCCAAAGAAGGTACACTCATCAAAGATATTTATAACGACGAAGTGATTTCTGTTACCACCCATATGGATGAGGAAGAGGTCGTAGCCGTTATGAAGAAATATGACTTGGAAGCCATCCCTGTTGTGAACAACCGAGGTAAATTAATGGGTCGTATCACGATTGATGACGTTGTTGATGTAATGACCGAACAAGCAGATGAAGAACGTCAGCTTATGTCGGGTATCTCGGAAGATGTTGAAGAAGATGATAGCATCTGGTTACTAACCCGGGCACGAATTCCCTGGCTTGTGGTTGGTTTAATTGGAAGCTTTTTTGGTGCAGAAGTTATTCGCCAATTTGAAGACAACATTGCTATTGTTCCCATTTTGGCCTCATTTATACCGTTAATTACGGCAACCGGTGGCAATGTAGCTATCCAATCGTCGTCGATGGTTGTGCAAACTTTAGCCACAAAATCTGTTTTTCAAGATTCACATTTCAAGCGATTGATCAAAGTAATTGTAGTTGCCTTATTAAATGGCTTGCTTTTGGCCCTGCTGGCCTTTCTAATAAGTTTTGTATTAAGGCGCGATATTGATATCTCCATTGTGGTAGCTATATCGCTATCATGCGTGGTATTACTGGCTTCTCTATCCGGAACAATTACTCCTATTATCCTGGATAAAATGGGTATTAATCCTGCTGCTGCGTCAGGCCCTTTTATTACTACGGCCAACGATTTATTAGGGCTTGCGGTCTATTTTCTTGTTGCGTTTTTCTTGTTGTAATTACCCAATAAAAAATGGCTTTACGTTGCCTTATCGTAGATACTCTCCATGAAAACTTCGCACCATTATTCCAAAATATTGGTGTTGAATTCGATTACGAACCCAATATTACTCGTTCTGAAATCATTAACCGGATTGGAAATTATGACGGACTCATCATCCGGAGTAAAACTAAGGTTGATGAAGGTCTAGTCGCACATTCAAACCTTAAATTTATTGCACGAGCAGGTGCAGGAATCGATAATCTGGATGAATCATTTCTAAAAAAGCAGAATATCGCCATAATTAATGCTCCAGAAGGTAATCGAGATGCCGTGGGTGAACATACCGTGGGATTAATACTGAACCTTCTTCACAATATAAATAAGGGGCATAACGAAATAATAGACGATCAATGGCTGCGCGAACCAAATCGAGGTTGGGAGTTAGGAAGTAAAACCGTTGGTATTTACGGTTTTGGAAATGCAGGTTCTAGTGTTGCCGAAAAACTTGCCGGCTTCGGTTGTAATATTATTGCTTATGATAAATATCAGATTGTAAATCATGAGAAAGTCTCCCAAACAACCCTTGAGGTTTTCTTTGAACAAGCCGATATTGTGTCTGTGCATATTCCACTCACTACAGAAACACGAGGCCTCTTTAGTTTTGACTATTTTAATAATTTTCACAAACCCATAATATTTATCAATACAGCACGCGGTGAAATAGCGCCTCTGCATGACATGCGCGCAGCAATCGAATCCGGTAAAATCAAACAAGCTGGGCTCGATGTACTCGAATGCGAGAAGTTTTCTAAAATGAGTCCTAAACAGCGAGAAGATTTCGACTGGCTCAGAGATTCTGGAAAACTAATCTTTAGCCCACATGTTGCCGGGTGGACTTATGAGAGTTATGCAAGAATAAATGTAGTATTAGCAGAGAAAATTGGCGCATTCTTAGAACGCAAGGATTTTTCATAAGAAGTTACCTAATTTCGCCAAGGCAATGATGATCAGGTTCAACAAAATTTACGATAAGATAATCCAGCATCCGCTCAGGAGCTCCTGGACTGTACTTGTAATTGTTGCGATTATCGTTGTAGGCTTAAGTCTTCCCCTCTACATTAAAAGTTTTGATGAAATGTACTTGAATGTGCTTGCCGAGGCGCATGGGATGATATTCGATATTCTCATTATCGGAATTATCATATTTTGGCTACGTGAACAAGGCGATAAGAAGCAACGGATTAGTCAATATAAAGATGAGATCGATGATTTTAGAATGTGGGAGTCTGAAGAGGCCGCATTTAGGAATGCCGGTAATATTAAGCGACTTAATCGCTATAATGTAACCAAGATCGAGTTGGTAAGTGCCTTTCTTGCAAAGACGAATCTTTCTAAAGTCAACCTTAGGGAAGCCAACCTGAACACCGCTAATTTTACGAACAGTTTGCTGGTAGATGCTGAGATGAGGGAGGCACGAATGAATCAGACTAATTTCGAAAATGCCAACCTTAACCAGGCTGATCTTCGTAGCACTTATGCAAGTGGTGCGAATTTTAAAGATGCTTTCTTAATCAAAGCTAATTTTGAAGGCGCTTTCCTAATTAAGACCAATTTCACGAATGCCTATCTAATGGAAGCTAACCTATCGAATTGCTCACTAACAGAAGCCAACTTTGAGTCAGCCAACCTTTATAAGGCCGACTTTCGAGGCGCTGATGGACTCAGCGTCGAGCAACTTTCTCAAGCTAAGTCGTTATACCTCGCACAGTTTGACCCAGATCTCTACGCAATTTTACAAGAGGAATATCCGGACCTTATCGGGTAGCAAAATCTAAGATTCTGTTTGAAATACTGGCAAATAGCTTATTTTTGCAGTGAACAATATTATGCTTACAAACAAAAGAAATATTACCCAAAATCAAATAAAGTAATTATATAACCAAGTTGCTTAATAACGGTTTCTTTGAACGAGGCCGTTATTTTGTTTTTTAACGCTATGAGTGAGATATCATATTACACAGAAGAAGGTCTGAATAAAATTAAAGCTGAATTAAATGAGCTTAAGACCAAAGGAAGGGCGGATATGGCAAAGCAAATCGCTGAAGCTCGTGATAAAGGTGATTTAAGTGAAAATGCTGAATATGATGCGGCAAAAGATGCCCAAGGTCATATGGAGGCCAAAATTGCCAAGCTTGAAGGCATCGTTGGCAATGCACGAATTATTGATGAGTCTGCTATAGACACCAGCAAGGTTTCGATTCTTTCTAAGGTGAAAATTAAAAACCTTAAACTAGGCGCTACCATGACTTATACGTTAGTTGCAGAGGAAGAAGCCGACCTTAAAGCTGCCAAGATTTCCGTGAAGTCGCCAATAGGTAGCGGTCTTTTAGGAAAGGTAAAAGGCGATAAGGCAGAAATTGAAACACCTGGAGGTAAAATGACCTTCGAAATATTAGATATAAGCCTATAAGACATGTCCTCGATTTTTACCCGGATTGTAAACCGCGAAATTCCTGCGAATATTGTTGCTGAAGATGAAGATCATCTGGCCTTTCTGGATATTAATCCTTTGGTAATGGGCCATACCCTCGTAATTCCTAAACGAGAAGAAGATTATATCTACGACCTTTCCGATGAGGAAACCACTGCCATCAACCTTTTTGCCAAAAGAGTTGCAAAGGCGATTGAGCAAACAGTAGATTGTAATCGGATTGGAGTTGCAGTAATGGGGCTAGAAGTACCACACGCTCATATTCATCTAATACCAATAAATGTAATGGATGATATGAATTTTAGCAGGCCAAAATTACATCCTTCGAGCGACGAACTTTCCGACATGGCGGCTCGAATAAACAAGAACTTCCTGTAAAAAAGTATTGCCCCGCATCCGAATGTCTGACTATCCGGTGCAAGGGCAATACACAATTGGGTACAAAACCCAATCCCCCGAGTTGAACGAGAATTGTATCGTTTATACGCTTCTCGGACAAAAGTCTTCACCAATTCGCTGGCACGGGAGGATCGTGCGGCAGCGGTAGTTAATTAGTCTACATTATCATGGAGATATTTATTATTTCCCAAGATCTTGTTATCGTCATTCAAGCTTAACCGTGATAGGTTAGAGTCTGAAGAATGGGGTACATCGTCGAATTTAACTTTCTTCCTGGTGTAAGCAGGCTCGTCTAGCTTGTTCTTAATATCCTCCATTTGCATACCTCTTGACTCTGTACTTTGAAGTTTACTCAAACGTTCTTTTCGCTTCATTTCGAGCTTTTCCTTCTTCGATTGAAGGCTTGGCGTCATAAGTCCGTACTCTTCTAACTCCTCATTAGATTCTTCTCCACTGTTGGCGTCTTCGAAGAATAACTCTTCATCGGAGGCGCTTGGCGTAGGCTGTTCGAACATATACCCCTTTTCAAATAATAATTCATCTTCCGATAAAGGGCTAGGGTTAGGTTCAGGATCACTCTCCTTTAAAACCGGTTCCATTGATGAGTAGTCGGTGCTAGGAATGTAATCGGGAACCTCAGGTTGAGTCGGTTCATCCAAAGACATTCTTCTTGTTTCTTCTCTAGGCTCATTAATCAACCTACCTGGATCATCGGCGCTTTCGAATCCTGTAGCAATAAGGGTAACGCGAATATTATTTCCTAAATCAGGGTCTACACCGTGACCAAAGATCACATCGGCCTCATCACCAGCCATTTCCTGGATGTATTCCGTGATATCCGTTAATTCATCCATTTGCAATTCGGCTTGCTCACCAGAAATAATGGAGAGTAAGATCTTCTTCGCTCCATGGACCTCACGGTTATTCAGCAATGGAGAAACTAGTGCCGCTTCTGCAGCTCGTCTAGCTCTACCTTCGCCTTCCATAGTTGCTGATCCCATTACGGCAGCGCCGGCACTCGACATTACCGTTTTAACATCCTGGAAATCGACATTTACGTAGCCAGGAACCGTAATAATCTCTGCTATACCTTTAGCAGCGGTGGTTAGCACGTTGTCGGCCTTAGCAAAAGCGTCACTGATCGGCAAATTACCATAGATCTCACGAAGTTTATCGTTAAGAATAACGAGCACTGTATCACAGTTTTCGCGTAATTCATCAACGCCCTTCTGCGCTAATTCCATTTTCTTCTTGCCCTCGAAACCAAAAGGAACGGTTACGATCCCCACAGTGAGGATATCCATTTCTTTCGCAATCTTGGCAATAACAGGAGCTGCACCCGTTCCGGTACCCCCTCCCATTCCGGCGGTAATAAACACCATTTTGGTGTCGTCGCTCAGCAACTCTCTAATATCATCTTTGCTCTCTACCGCGGCTTCTTTACCAACGGTTGGGTTAGCTCCTGCTCCTAAACCTTCGGTAATATTAATACCGATTTGCAGTTTATGAGGAACAGGGCTGCCTTTTAAAGCTTGTGCATCTGTATTACAAGAGACAAACTCTACATCCTTGATTCCAAGGTTAAACATATGGTTGATGGCATTACTACCACCACCACCGACACCAATCACCTTTATAATAGACTTATGGTGCTTGGGTAATTCGAAACTATACGTGTCAGACATTGTATATAAATTTTGGTGAATACTTATTTGATTAATAACTGTCTTTGCCTTCGATATCGTCGACTAAAAGACTCTTTGTTTTTTCCATTATTTTACCGAAAAGGTTGCCAAATTCCATTTTTCTGGCCTTCTCTTCAGGTCTTGATTCATTGTATCGGTTCTGGCGGTCATCTAATGACATAAATCCAGATAAAACCAACCCGATAGCCGTAGCATACATGGGCGATTTCAATTCAGATGAGCTTTTGCCCAGATGTTCATTCGGGTATCCGATACGCACATCCATACCCGTCATGTACTCAACGAGCTGCTGAATTGAATTAAGCTGGGCTCCCCCACCCGTAAGTACTATACCACCGGCAAGTTTTCCTTCATAACCACTATTGATCACTTCGGCGTGAACCAACTCCACGATCTCCTCCATACGAGCTTCAATAATGCTCGATAAGTTTTTAACTGATATTTCCTTAGGTGGTCTATTCCTTAGGCCAGGGATAGAAACTATTTCATTAGGACTCGCTTCCTCTGTAATAGCTTTACCAAATTTAGTTTTTAAGGATTCTGCCTGATAACTCATTACCATGCATCCTTGCTTTATATCAGACGTTATGATATTACCCCCAAATGGTATTACTGCTGTATGTCTGATAATGTTTTCGTGAAAAATTGCAACGTCGGTAGTACCACCGCCTATGTCTACAAGACAAACGCCGGCTTCTTTCTCCTCATCGCTTAGTACGGAAAGGCTTGAAGCCAATGGTTCTAGAATGAGGTTGTCAATGGCAAGATCCGATCTTTTTACGCACTTATTGATGTTGTTTATCGCATTGGTTTGTGCCGTGATCACATGAAAATCGGCTTCCAGTCGTACGCCAGACATTCCAACAGGATCTTTAATTCCTGCTTCGTAATCTACCGTGTAGTCTTGGGGCATAACATGGATTATATCGCTCCCAGGTGGGATTACAATACGATACATTTCACTGGTCAGCTGGGCGATATCCTCAACCGTAATTTCATCTTCCTGCGATTTACGGGTAATGCCATTATGATGGATGCTACTGCGAATATGCTGACCTGCGATACCCACATTTACTATTCCTACATCTATGCCAGACTGCTCACTCGCATCTTCCACAGCGCGTCCGATTGCACTAATCGTTTTATCGATATTGGTTACAATACCACGAATTACGCCGTCGGAATCGGCTTTGCCCATGCCTAGAATTTCGAGCTTACCATATTCATTTTTACGTCCTACTACGGCACAAATCTTCGTTGTGCCAATGTCGAGTCCTACTACTATTTTATCAGTTTCCATAATTTGTTAGTTTGGGGGATTATTCACAAATAATTTGATTTTTATACTTCACATTTACACGGCTATAGCTATTCCAGCCTTTGGCAGGCAATATTTGGCTGTAAAAAACACCTAGTCGTTCAAATTTATCTTCGATATTATTTAGGTCGCCAAATTCTATGTATTGCTTGGTTACCTGAGGATGTAGTTTTATCTCATCCTCTTTAATTACCTCTACCTGAGCTATTTGAGCACGCCAAAATTCATTGGCATTAATAAACTTAATGAGTTCGAAGATTTTGTCATAGCCACTGGATACGACATTTTCGGATGTTGCTAGTTCTTGTGAAACGGCACCACTTATGAGTAAAACACGTGATGAAAATTTATCTGATACGGGCAATATCGTACCGTCTTCAGAAATATAAGCATCGGGGCCATTCGCTTGAACGACTCTTGCTTGCGGCCGCCTGAGCGCAACATTCACCAGGAGGTTGCCTTTTAGATCTCTGAAAATTTCAGCTGTTTCAACATAGCGGTTAGCAAGTAATCTATTTTCGAGGGTCCGAACCTTTAGATCACCGAAGGAAGTGCCTTCCAATATTTCCGTATTGCCATTCGTAATCATGCTCCGCACATCATTATTATCCACAAAATGATTATCAAGCTGATTATCAATACTGATGATAACGTTATTACAAACTGCTCTGCTATCGTCCTTATCAGCAAAGCCTATGAGTAACATTGCCGAGGCTATTCCAATTGTTGTTAATACAATAGTCCAGATTTTCATGCTACCAATGTTTTTGTTAAACTTTCTTTTAATTCAGGAACAAGCGTATCGATATTTCCTGCGCCAACTGTTGCTAAAACCTCTGGCCTGTTATCCGCCACCGTCTCACAGATCTCTTCTCTGCTTAACAGTTGCTTCTTTTCCGCTGTAACCAGATCATAAATCAGGTTCGAAGTCACTCCCGGAATAGGCTCTTCGCGGGCCGGATAGATGTCCATTAGAATCACACTATCGGCGAGACTTAAACTAGCGGCAAACTGAGCAGCAAAATCCTGTGTTCTTGAAAAGAGATGAGGTTGGAAAATCACCTCAATATACTTTTCTGGATAGAGCTTGCGTAGTGTTTTTACAAATGCAGCAACCTCTTCTGGATGATGAGCGTAATCATCAATAAATTTAAGGTTCACCTCATCGATAATGTACTCAAAGCGTCGTTTAATGCCTTTAAAATCGATCATTGCAGCCTTAATAGCATCGTCACTTATACCTAGCGATAATGCAACGGCAATGGCTACAAGGGCATTTTCTGTATTGTGATCGCCAGGAAGATTAAGCTGAATATTATTGATTCGTTGAGCCGCGTGAGAATAATCGATATAGAATCGATTTCCTTCGATTCTAAGATTCTTCGCTTGGATCGCTCCACCGTTTCCATAGGTAATGGCCTCCCTCACAGCAAGTTTCTGCTGCGCCTTAACGGCAATGTAACGCTTCCCGTTTTCCTTTAGGCAATCTGTATAGGCTTTATACGATTCGAGCATACCCGCCTCATCACCATATATGTCAAGATGATCTGGGTCGGTGGAAGTAATAACTTCAATATCGGGGGTCAGTTGCAAGAAGGACCTATCGTATTCATCAGCTTCGATCACCGCCACAGCTTTTTCCGTTTTGCCAAGAAGCAGATTAGACTCGAAATTTGCAGAGATACCTCCTAGAAAAGCCGTGGTGTCTAGTCCTGCATGATGCAAGATATGAGCAAGCATGGTCGATGTAGTCGTTTTCCCGTGAGTGCCTGCTATTCCTATAGAATAAAATGATGAACTTATTATGCCCAGTACCTCAGCCCGCTTTTTAATTTCGAATCCACGCTCCAGGAAGTAGGTTAATTGGCTATGGTTTTTAGGTACCGCTGGTGTGTAAACCACCAAAGTAGACGCTACATCGAAGTTTGCGGGTATTTCCGCAATCTGATCATCATAGTGAATACTTATTCCTTCGCTCTCCAGCGTTTTAGTGAGTACCGTTGAGGTCTTATCGTAGCCAACTACGGTAAACTGATGCGCGTTAAACCATCTTGCCAAGGCACTCATACCTATCCCGCCGATACCAATAAAAAAGATCCTATTTTTTGTAAAACCTATCATTTCGCGAGTTCCAGTACTTTGTTAGCAATATCTTCGGTAGCCTGTGGTTTTGCCAAGGCTGCTATATTATTCGAAAGTGTGGCAAGTCGATCGCTATCTTGCATCATCGATAAGGTCTTCGCGACTAGTGTCTCAACTGCATCTCCATCTTTTACGAACTCTGCTGCATCTTTCTCTACCAATGCCATAGCATTCTTAGTCTGATGGTCTTCGGCAACATTAGGTGATGGTACGAATACAACAGGTTTAGCTGCAATACACAATTCTGAGATCGTAAGTGCACCGGCACGGGATATCACGAGATCGGCCGCCGCATAGGCTTTATCCATCTCAGCAATAAATTCAACTGGTTTCAGGAATGTACTCTCAGCACGGCCGTCGAGTCGCTCAAGCATCTCATTATAATACAGGCTGCCAGTTTGCCAGATCACATTAATCTTGGCTTCAAGTAAGTCTTGGACCTTCGCTATAATACTCTCGTTAATCGTACGCGCTCCTAGACTACCTCCTAGAATGAGTAAGGTTTTGTATTCATTATTCAATGAAAATGCGGCTTGAGCCTCTGACTTGGTTACAGTAGATTGAAGGATTTTATCGCGAACAGGATTGCCCGTTATTACAATTTTATGCGCTTCAAAAAACTTATTCATATGATCATAAGCAACGCAGATGGTTGATGCGCGCTTTGCTACGGTTTTATTTGCAAGACCCGCATATGAATTTTGTTCTTGCAGTAAAATCGGGATATTTTTACGTGCAGCAGCCATAGTGATAGGACTGCTTGCGTAACCACCAAACCCTACCACAACTTGTGGTTGGAAGTTGCGTATTATCTTTAATGACGCCAGGTAGCTGGAGATAACTTTCAAGGGGAATAGAAGGTTCTCCAGCGTCAGGCGTCTTTGTAATCCGCTAA
>CBDUMS010000067.1:0-20824 GCA_965368405.1 uncultured Cyclobacteriaceae bacterium | reverse complement strand
TGCGCAAAGAAATTCGACATCAGTTTTGTATGGTGGTCACCTATGGGGTTATGGCTTATGGCCGGTGCAATAAAATCGCATGGAATAACTTTTGTTCCCTGATGAATTAGTTGATAGAATGCATGCTGCCCATTTGTGCCCGGTTCGCCCCAAACAATTGGCCCTGTTTGATAGCCAATGGCTTCTCCCTCTTTATCAACCGACTTGCCATTGCTTTCCATATTCCCTTGTTGAAAGTAGGCTGCAAAGCGGTGCATGTATTGGTCATAGGGTAGAATAGCTTCTGTTTCGTAACCAAAATAATTATTATACCAAACTCCGATCAGGGCGAGTAAGACCGGAATATTTTTATCAAATTCAGTCGTTCTGAAATGCTCGTCCATTTCATAAGCGCCCACAAGCAGATCCTCAAAGTTCTTGTAGCCAATCGTTAGTGCTATTGATAAACCAATGGCAGACCATAAAGAATATCTACCGCCGACCCAATCCCAAAAGATGAACATGTTCTCTGGGTTAATACCAAACTCGGTCACCGCCTGAGCATTGGTAGAAAGTGCCACAAAGTGATTAGCAACGGCTTTCTCAGCACCAAGAGCCTCGGTTAACCACGTTCTCGCTGAATGAGCATTGGTCATGGTCTCTTGAGTAGTAAAGGTTTTAGAGGCAATAAGAAATAGCGTGGTTTCAGGATTAATTTTTTTTAGTGTCTCTGCAATATGGGTACCATCTACATTCGATACGAAGTATGATTCAATACCTTCTACCCAATAGGGTTTTAATGCTTCGGTTACCATTACTGGGCCTAAATCCGACCCGCCGATGCCAATATTTACTATAGACTTAATAGGTTTTCCCGTATAGCCCAACCATTCTTTTGCATGAACCCTACCACAGAAGATTTTCATTTTTTCAAGCTCCTTCAGTACGGACGGCATAACATCTTCACCATCTACTAGCACAGCACTTCCCGATCGGTTTCGCAAAGCGGTATGAAGTACAGCTCTATCCTCTGTAAAATTTATTTTTTCACCAGAAAACATAGCTTCTATAGCCCCTGGAACTCCCTTTTCATTAGCCAAGGCTAATAAAAGTTGTATAGACTCTTCGGTGATCAAGTTTTTTGAGTAATCAACAAGAAAGTCATTCCACTTAAGGGAAAACTGGTCAAAACGGGAAGGATCATTATTAAACAGTTCCAGAATTGATTTATCAGAAAGCTGCCTAAAATGGGTTTGAAGTTGCTGTTCCGAGGATGACGGAGTTAAATTATTTTTATGCATAGTGCAAAGCAAATTAATTTGAATCAGAATAGGTAACCTCAGACCAAAAAGGGCAAGGTAGATTATATTTTGCCGGCAATGGCTTCACTTACATTTACAACATGATCACCGACTTTTTCACAGGAGTTAATTAGTTCGATGTAATAAATAGAATCTTTGACATCATATTCACCCTCTTCTAGCTTTTTGAAATAATCCCTGCGGAGTTCATTACGGGTTGCATTAATTTCTCGCTCTTTTGCTAACGCTTTTTCAAGCTCTAGTTCATCAAGATCAACGTCAAGGTTCTCACGCATTATTCGTAAGGCATCGTCGAGCAAAGCAAAAATTCTAACCAGCTTTTTTTCTTGATCTTTAGTAAACCATCTCTGAGATTCAATTTGACGTTCTATCGATAAGGAAATTTGATAAAATATATCTCCTATTCGCTCCAGATCATTAATATTTCTAAGGAGGGTTCTGATTCGAGATGAAGACTCTTCGCTAATATTACCTTCGGCTACCTTTGTGAGAAAAGTCGCGATTTCAACCTCCATTCGATCTGTAATCTCTTCATATTTCTTCATTTTGCTCATCATCTTTCTTTGAGATTTTGGCTGTTTTTTAGTGATGAGCATATGGGTGAAGTCAGACATTCGCATTGTAATCTGCGCAAGTTTTGCAATTTCACGTCTCGCTTCCAGAATCGAAATCTCAGGTGTAGGAAGAATATTGCTTCCTAGAAATTCCAGATGGTATTCTTCATCATCGCCTTTAGAAGGAACCATCTTAGTTACCAGCTTCGCAATAGAGGGCACAAAGCCTATTAGCACTAGGGTATTAAATACATTAAAGACAGTATGAAAAATAGATAAGCCAATGGGTATGGCCGTTGCTTTTAAGAATGGGGACACCTTCATTGTACTTTCCATATACACACCGATACCATTTATTATTGGAGTAAACAGGACTAGCATCCAAATTACACCCGCTACATTAAACACAAAGTGGGCCCGGGCGGCACGTTTTGCGTGTACATTCGCAATCAGAGCAGCTAAATTAGCGGTTATTGTTGTGCCGATATTTTCACCAAGAACCATGGCAGCAGCAAGTTCGAAAGGAATCCAGCCTTGATTTGCCATAACCAAAGTAACAGCCATGGCGGCACTAGAAGATTGTACAATGATGGTAACAACGCTGCCAATAAGTACAAAAAGTACGATAGACAAGAATCCCAAATTCGCGTATCCCTGTAAAAAGGCTAGAATTTCCGGGTTTGACTCCAGGTCTGGAACAGCTTCTTTAAGAGCAGCTAGTCCCATGAATACCAAAGCAAAGCCTACCAATGTTTCTCCCCATGCCCGTGATCTACTTCGAGCCACGAAGAGGAGGGGCACTCCTAAACCTATTATTGGCAATGTATAGGAAGAAATCTTGACAGTAAAACCGATTAAAGCTATAATCCAAGCGGTTACAGTGGTACCTATGTTGGCACCCATTATTACTCCAATAGATTCGGTTAAACTCAAGAGACCAGCATTTACAAAGCTTACCACCATTACCGTAGTGGCAGAAGAAGATTGCACCATAGCGGTGAGAAAGAAACCCGTGAAAACACCTTTCATTCTGTTCGAGGTCATGGCACCTAAGATTTTCCTCATTCGAGTACCAGCAACCTTCTGAATGCCCTCACTCATAACTTTCATTCCATAAATGAAGAATGCCAGAGAGCCTAATAAAGAAAGGATGTCAAAAAAACTATAAGTCATATCTAAGACTATTAAGAAATGCGTTTCAAAAGTAACTATTTGCGTGCCCTGCAAATCAGGCCAAATGTTACGTTTTTGTTATCAAAAATTATGTCAAGCGGATAAATAATTACGATCTTTGCAGCTAATCTAACATTGAATAATTGCCGACCTCAATTTTTGCCAAGCAGGATTTAAGCGAAAGCATTTTTATAACTTTTCAATAAAAATTATTTCACCTACTATTGCCTAATAAACCTAGCCAAATAATGATTAAGCTTTCTCAAAAGCTGTTACTTGTTTGTATTACCCTATTATGGGGATTTTCTACCTTAACAGCTCAAGATATTACCAATAATACCTTTGGTAAAGGACTAAATGTCGCTGCCAAAGATTCTTCCTTAACAATGAAGTTTGGTTTGCGTTTTTCTACGCTATACGAAGGTTATTTTGAACCTGAGTCCAAGACTTATTACGACAATATATTAATTAGGAGATTTCGTTTGAAGTTTGACGGCTATGTGGTTTCCCCAAAGTTGGTTTATAAAGTTGAAATTGGTGTTTCTAACCGAGATATTGGTGGTGTTGATGCCAATACCAACGGAGCGGCTCGACTAATATTAGACGGTGTATTGAAATGGAATTTTTCAGGGAACTTCGTATTATGGTTCGGGCAAACAAAACTTCCTGGAAACAGAGAACGTGTGGTTTCATCCCAAAAACTGCAATTTGTTGATCGTAGTTTACTCAATTCGCGGTTTAATCTCGATCGAGATATAGGCATTCAGCTGCATCATCATAATACTATCGGCAAGGCCGTTATTCGCCAAGTATTTTCAATCTCTAAGGGTGAAGGGCGTAATATTACGGTCTCGAATAAAAATGGAAATGACTATACAGGCAGGATAGAGTATCTACCTTTCGGCTTATTTACGAAAAAAGGAGATTATTTTGAGTCCGATCTTTTAAGAGAACCTAGACCAAAACTTTCGATAGGCGCAACGTACGATTATAACGATGGCGCAGTTCGTTCCAGAGGCCAATTAGGTAGCTGGTTAGACGAATCGAGGAATTTATATACCTGGTTTGTCGATGCAATTTACAAGCATAATGGATTTTCGGCTATGGCAGAATATGCCGACCGTCAAACAGAAGGTACCGCCGTAGTTGCGCGAGATACCGAAGGTGAAGTAACACAATCGTTTTATACGGGCAAAGCGGCTACCGGCCAGCTTTCGTATATTTTTAAGAACAACTTTGAAATTGCCGGGCGAGGCACTTTACTAAACCAAGACCCTGACACAGAACGTTTAGATATTAGACAATACACGCTCGGCTTTTCCAAGTATATTGTAGGACATAGCCTTAAGGCACAAACAGATCTAACTTACACCGATTATCTTGGCGGGGTTGACGTTTGGTCTTTTCGATTCCAGGTTGAGATGGCCTTCTAGTTAGATAGCCTGCCATAATTTATATTGTGATGAGCCACCTGAAATAAAGCCAGAATATGGCAAAGACTGTTTTTAGGCTTATTTTTACTATAATATTATGGAGGGGCAAGAAAAAAGTAAACTGTTTCGATTTTTAAAGATTGATTCGATTATTGAAAATTTAACCGGATTAATTGAGGCACGTCTTGCTTTAGCCAAGCTTGAGTTCAAAGTAGAAATAGCGAAACTTGGCGCTCGAATTATTGCAGGGGTTGTTTTTGCATTTCTTGCGGTAATGATTGTTATATTTTTTAGCATAACAGCTGCCGCCTTACTTAATACATTTTTAAATAGTTTGTGGGCCGGCTATGCAATAATGACGGGCTTTTACTTGCTTGTTATTATTCTTCTCGTAGTATTCAAGGTTCATATCGCTTTACAACAGAAGATTGAAGACGCCTTGATAGATAATGGCATAACCAAGGAAGAGGATGAAGGAGGAGAGTAAGAGGATTCAAAAAGAGAAGCTGCTTGCCAAAGCTGAAGAACATAAGGAGAAGTTATACAATGATGCCAATGTTGCGGCTGATAGAGTAGTGGTTTACGGAAAGAATATTTTGGTCCTGGGAGGAGCATTATATGTTGGTTACACAATCCTTGATAGGTACCTGGCCTCTAAACTCAACACCACAAAAAAAACAGATCCAGGCAAGTACGAAGCCCTCAATAAAATTGTCTTACCGATATTAGCTTTTGCATTACAACAAGGAAGCCTAAGTCTTATAAAAAAAGCGCGATTATTGCTTATCGATTATTTAGAGAAAAACACGGATGATTAACCGCAAAAGAAAACAAATAGCTTTACTGGTTGACCCCGAAAACACATTCCAAAAAAATGATATTGAGGCACTAGTTGCCGCAACTAAAGAATCTCATTTAGACTATTTTTTTGTTGGGGGCAGCCTGGTTACTCATAACCATATCGATCAAGTAGTTACCGAGATAAAAAGAAAAAGTGACTTACCTGTTATCCTATTTCCAGGTGGGCTAAATCAGATTTCGGAATATGCTGATGGTATACTTTACCTTTCACTAATATCTGGTCGTAATCCAGACTTTCTTATCTCAAAACAAGTTGCTGCGGCGCCTCTGGTTAAGAAACTGGGTATTTCGGTTCTTCCTACAGGTTATATGCTCATTGGTGAGGTATCTAGTGCTTCTTACATGAGCAACACCACGCCGATTCCTTATGAAAAAACAGATATTGCAGTGGCTACAGCTATGGCTGGAGAATTAATGGGGAATAGTGTTATTTACCTTGATGCCGGTAGCGGCGCTAAAGAAACTGTGCGGCTCGAGATGATTTCTGAGGTACGAAAGGCAATTAATATTCCTCTAATTGTAGGGGGAGGTATTCGAAATTTTGACAGCGCTTATGCCATACTTGAGGCCGGTGCTGATATGATCGTTGTTGGAAATGCTACGGAGAAAAATCCTAGAGCAATTCAGGAAATTTCCGGGGCAGTACGTGCAATGAATAACTTAAATGTTCATTAAAGATTCACGGCGTCTCATTTTACCGGCCGGAATTCCAAACATCATCTTGAAACGTCTACAAAAATAGGCTGTATCCTTATAACCTACATCTTGCCCAATATCTCGAATACTCTTTTTAGTTGTTCTAAGAAGATTCACAGCCTCCTCCATACGTTGATATTCGATATAATCTTGAGGATTAATACCTGTAAGCATCTTAAAATATTGACCCACATAATCTTCGGAGACGTTTGCAACATTAGCCAATACTTTATTAGATAAATCGCCGGTAAGATTCTCCTTGATATAGTTGAAGATATCGATTAATCGAGGATCTTTAAAATAGGTACTGTTGGTGGCTAGTTGTTCAACAAACAAATTGTGATCGACGATATAACGAATGATCTCAATTACAAGATGTTCTGTTTTTAGCTTTACAACCCTGTTTTTCCCCGGCGCATCGGAACTGGTTTCGGTGAGAATTTGTCTGATGATGTAGTTTAGGTCATCATTTTGAATAATGAAGGGTTCAATGTCTAGAGAAGCAAAAAAGTTTACCGAATTAAAAACCTTCGCCTCAAATGTCACATAACTATAGCTGTTGTTTGTTCTGCTGGCATTCTCAGAATATGTCTGAATATAGAGCTCTCTGCGCGAGATGAATTCGTCATTCGTGAGTCGCAAACCTGGATTGTTACCATAGCTTAAGGCAACATTCTTTCCTCCGGGAACAAAAAGAATCTCGCCTTCCTTTGCATAATTTTCTTTGCCAGGCTTTCCATACCCTACCATTCCTCCTGTTACAAGAATGATGGTATTTTCTACATCATAGAAGTTTTCTATGGCAACAGGTTGAACAACATTTATCTTCTTCGCCTTGATAAATCGAACCCCTAAAGATTCAATTATTTTATTATAATCTTCCATAACTAGATATCAAACCTAAATGCACAATCAGTAATTATGCAATAATTTCTTAGACAAATCTAAATAACAAGGAGGATTACTAAAAGTAATTAACCGAAAAATTTGCATTTTATCAAGAAATGAAAAAACTTAGTCTTTTAACAATTCTCGGGAGATAACAATTTTTTGAATTTCGGAGGTGCCTTCATATATCTGGGTAATCTTCGCATCTCGCATCAAACGTTCAACATGATACTCTTGAACATAACCGTAACCACCGTGAATTTGTACGGCTTCTACAGTAACGTCCATAGCGGTCTTGGAGGCATACAGCTTAGCCATAGCACTTTCTTTGGTAAAATCTTTCTTCGCGTCTTTTAAGCTTGCCGCTTGCAAGATCAATAGTTTAGAAGCCTCGATAGAAGTGGCCATGTCAGTCAGCTTGAATTGAATTGCCTGATGTTTGGATATTTCAACTCCGAAGGCTTTGCGTTCTTTGGAGTATTTTAAGGCTCGCTCAAAGGCGCCCCCAGCAATTCCTAGTGCCTGTGCGGCAATACCGATTCGGCCACCATTAAGCACACTCATGGCAAGTTTAAAACCAAAGCCCTCTTCGCCAATTCTATTTGCTTTCGGAACCTTAACATCGGTAAACATTAACGAGTGTGTGTCGGAGCCGCGAATACCAAGTTTCTTCTCTTTCTTGCCCACTACAAATCCGGGCATGTCTTTTTCTATGATAAGTGCATTTATACCATGATGCTTCTTCTCCCTGTCAGTTTGTGCAAAAACAAGATACACACTTGCTGAGTTGCCGTTTGTAATCCAATTTTTTGTGCCATTTAAAAGGTAATGATCTCCTTTGTCTTCGGCTGTTGTACGTTGTGATGTCGCATCTGACCCCGCTTCAGGCTCGCTTAAGCAAAACGCACCGATAATTTGACCCGTTGCCAGAGGGACTAGATATTTTTGCTTCTGCTCCTCCGTACCGAATTTTTCGAGCCCCCAACAAACGAGTGAATTGTTTACCGACATAACCACTGCTGCAGAGGCATCTATTTTTGAGATTTCCTCAAGAGCAAGGACATAGGATATAGTATCCATACCTCCACCGCCATAAGTTGGGTCTACCATCATTCCCATGAAACCCATTTCGCCCATTTTCTTTACTTGCTCAGCGGGAAACTGCTCCTTTTCATCGCGTTCTATAACACCTGGTAGAAGCTCATGTTCGGCAAACTCGCGAGCAGCATCTCTTACGGCTAGTTGTTCTTCGGTATAATCAAAATTCATATTCGTACTTGGTTTATTCTTATTGCAAAATTAATCTCTACCTCCCATGAATGCCATGATATAATAGAGCAAGGTTACGAGCGAGGCAATTGCGGCAACCACATAAGTCATTGCAGCCCACTTTAAGGCATCCTTTGCTCCTTCATGCTCTTGGCTCGACACAACTCCTTTGGCATCAATCCAAGCCAATGCTCTGTTACTCGCATCAAATTCCACTGGCAGCGTAATAAAAGCGAATAAAGTGAAGATGGCATAAGCTGCAATGATTATTAAAAGTATTCCTTGGTAGGGGAATGTACTATACAAAAACGACCCGCCAAATATCATAGCCAGAAAGAGGAAGTTCATGATTTTACCACTAACGGCCTGTAGCGGCACTAGTGCAGTTCTTAATTGTAACATGCCATATTGGGTTGCATGCTGAACAGCATGACCACACTCATGTGCAGCAACGGCTGCAGAGGCAATCGATCTTCCATGATATACCTGCTCACTGAGGTTCACAGTTTTATTGGTTGGGTTATAATGATCAGAAAGGTGACCTTGAACGCTCACTACCTGAACATCATAAATGCCATTGTCGGCCAACATTTTTTCGGCGACTTCTTTTCCCGACATCCCCGACCGTAAAGGTTCGGCAGAATATTTTTTGAATTTGTTCTTCAGTCTTTGGTTTACGGCAAAGCTGATAATTGCAAATGCGATGATGATTACTATAATTCCCATTCTATTAATTTATTTATTTTCTTCAATTTTTTTAACTCTTGGCAGGGTGAGTAGTAAGCTCAAGCCTCCCACTAACATTACAGAGATTGTTTGTGAGGTGTGTACGAGTGTAGCAAAGAAATAGCCGTCTTTTTCTGCAATACCATAGGTAAGCAGTATCGAACCTACAAAAATATGGTACGTTCCGAAGCCTCCTTGAACAGGCGCCGACATGCCAAGTCCTCCCATAATTAGGATGGAAAGGCCTGCCATTACCCCAAGATGACTCGTACTTTCAACACTAAAAAAGAGTACAAAGGCCATTATATAATAGAGCACCCAAATGAAAACTGTTGAAAGCCAGAACCCACTTTTATTGTTTATTCTCAATACACTAGTGAACCCACCAATCATTTCTCTGATAAAAGAACGTATCTTGTAATAAAACGGTTTCCTTTTAACCCGCTCTCTTAGCATCCACAAGATAATTAGCCCTCCTACAAGAATGAAACCAAATATTATAAGTGCGAAAAGCAGGTTACTATTGAGCGTAAATCCTTCAGATTTAGAATTAAAAAAATCTACAAAAAAGGCACTCAGTCGATCAAATTCTAAGGCTAATGCAAGTAAAATTAAACTTAGCAATCCGAGCATATCAATAATGCGTTCAGCGACTACAGTCCCAATCGATGCTGACATATTGACATTATCTGTTCGCTTTAAGACACCACAACGGGTAATCTCTCCTAAACGTGGCGCGGCCAGGTTTGTCAGATAGCCAATCATTACCGCTTTAAAAGTGCGATAAGTGGATAGGGTGTGATAGCCCATGGGATAGAGAAGCAAGTTCCACCTATACGCTCGAACTACATGACTAATTATGGACAAAAAGACCGATAAAAGGACCCAGGAGTAATCTACTTGTGCAAAACGAGATCTTAAATCATTGAGATCCCAATCTCTGAAAACATAGTACAGCAGCGCTACAGCAATTGTGAGACTCACTACATATTTTCCAAATGAAATAATTTTTTTCTTCACAATTCTATGCGGTTAGCCTATTAAAGGCGTCGGGGAAAACCACAACGGGTTTATGTTCGGCGGCATTTTTCTTCTGGATTGAGGCATAAGATATAATGATAATAGTATCGCCAACCTGCGCTTTTCTTGCCGCAGGCCCATTCAAGCAAATCTTGCCAGAATTGCGTTCGCCCTTAATAACGTAGGTTTCTAGCCTTTCGCCATTATTAATATTAACTATTTGTACTTTTTCGTTTTCTACAAGATCTGCAGCTTCCATCAGAGCTTCGTCTATGGTAATACTACCAACATAGTGAAGTTCTGCCTCAGTAAGTTTAACTCTATGAATTTTAGACTTTAATACCTCAATTATCATTTCTTACTCCTACTCAATTATTAAATTGTCTATAAGCCTTACGCCTTCGATATAGCCGGCAAAGCACAAAACTAGTTGATTGGGCTCAGTTATTATATTGACTGGAGATAGATCTTTTAATCTCACAAGTTCTAAATACTCAATTTTAATTTGTGGGAATAAGGCAAGGTGACTTTCTGCCTTAAACATTATATCATTTACAGGTCGGTTCACCTCAATGTTGTCTCGAGCGATGGTCAAGGCTCTGTTAATTTCGGTCGCTAACATTAATCCTTTTTCGCTTAGTCTTTGATTTCGAGAAGAGAGGGCTAGCCCGCCCTCATTACGAATTATCGGCATCATTTTAAGCTCCAGCACGAGGGAAGTTTCTCGAACCACTTGCTCAATAATTTTATATTGTTGCAAATCTTTTTGGCCAAAATATGCGCGCGATGGTGTCAATATATGAAAGAGTTTTAGCACTACCATGGCAACGCCACTAAAGTGCCCAGGTCGATGTGCGCCTTCCATAATGTTTTCTAGTTGCCCAAACTGGATTTTTATACTGGGCTCAGCCGGATACATCTCTTCTTTCTTCGGCATAAACACAAGGTCACATCCAATCCTCTTCAGTTCTTCTAGGTCTAGGGCAATCGTGACGGGATATTTTTTAAAATCTTCCTCGTTATTAAACTGAATTGGATTAACGAAGATAGAAACAACAGTAATGTCATTTTCTTGTATGGATTGTTTAATTAAAGAGAGATGACCCTCATGTAATGCACCCATAGTCGGTACTAATCCAACAGTCTTTCCCTCCTTTTTGTATTCGGTTAAGGTAGTATTTGCAATATTGATTTCTTTAACGACCTGCATAAGGACTCTATAGGGCTATTTATCAGCTGCAAAACTACGTTTTTCATGTGCAAATCATGGATTAGGCTATAATTTTGCCTATCTTTGTACGCCATTCTTATGTATTAAATAAAATTTAATTTATGTCGAAGCTTCGAATCTTGTACGTTGCAAGTGAAATAAACCCATTTCTACAAACTACGGAAGTGGCCGATTTTGTACGTTCACTGCCACAAGCCATGCAAGAAAAGGGTATGGAGATTAGGATATTAGTGCCACGTTTTGGACTGATTAATGAGAGGAAGAATAGACTGCATGAAGTAGTTAGGCTTTCTGGTATAAATATTACCGTAGGAGAAGAGGAAAAACCGCTTGTGATTAAGGTTGCTTCTGTTCCTAGTGCTAAGCTGCAGGTGTATTTTATTGATAATGAAGACTACTTTCATAGAAAGTCTGTTTTTCACGATAAGGATGAGAAATTCTATGAAGACAATGATGAGCGCGCAATATTCTTTTGCAAAGGAGTATTAGAAACGGTTAAAAAACTCGGTTGGGCACCTGATATTGTGCATTGTACCGATTGGATGACCAGTCTTATTCCGCTTTACATAAAGACTACATACAAGAATGATCCTCTTTTTATGAATACTAAGACGGTCTTCACAATATATGACAACGAATTTTCGTATAAGTTCAAGAACGACCTTATTGAAAAGGTTAAAATGATTGATATTGAAGATGAAATGTTGTCAACCTTAAAATCACTTGATTACACTGGATTTGTTAAACTGGGCATGGAATATTCTGATGCCGTGATTAAGTCAAAAGAAGATTTAAGTGCTGGTTTACAGTCATTAATCGATGATATACCTCAAGGGAAGAAGGTGGATACTATTGAAAATTCTGAAAACTTTACAGACTCTTATCTAGAATTATATAATGAACTTGTTGGTTAAGAAATTCTGGCCGCTGGCATTCGTTTTGCTAGCAGCCGTTTTTGCAATTTCTTGTGAGGATCCCGGAAAAATTGGCTTAATTATTAATGAAGATAATGGTATTATCTCCACGTACTACGCGGATATAGTAGTACCAACCTCTGTGGTTCAGCTGAATCCAAGGAAGACATCAGAGAGTGTTACCTTACAGGTTGGGTCATATATCTCGGATGATTTTGGTACCATAACCTCAAAGACCTATACGCAGTTAAGTCCATCCATTTTTGTGCAACCCAATGCAAATGCCACCTATGATGGTTTTGAGATGACCATTGGCTTTCAATTAATTTCGGGTCCAGACCCACTAAATTTCGACCCCCAAACCGTATCGATTTATCAGCTTGCTGAAGAGATAGATACAACAATAACCTATTATAGAACCGACGAGTTAAGCCTCGGATCAAAACTTGCTGATTGGGAATTTGCCCCTATGATTGATGACACTTTACAAACGGATTCAGTATATACATTGATACTAAACGATGCCATAGGTCAAGATTTATTTACTAAACTGCGTGATGGCGATCCTATCTTTGAAAACCCAACCTTATTCAACGAATACTTTAAAGGAATTGCGTTTGTGCCAACGGCTTCTTCAAAGAACATTTTTCAAATAGATAGGACTAAGACACGAATGACCTTGAAGTACAATGAATTTAATAGTGATGGTACTCCAATCCCAAGAACTTATACCATTAACAATAGCGTAAATGGTTTTTTCTATCTTGAATCGGATAAATCAGGTACCGCGTTAAGTGGAATATCTCCCGATAATTCCGCGTTTTTTCCACCGAATGGGTATCGATATTTACAGTATGGTACACTTATGGCATTGCGAGCAGATTTAACGCCATTTTATGATATAACAGATACCTTGAATAATGTTATTATAAATAAAGCAGAAATTGTTCTAGATAATATTGGCCAATACTCGCAATACGATGCACCACCATCCTTTCTTCAGGTATATTTTACCAACGATGATAATGATTGGCCGGTTGTTGATAATATAGGTAGGTTTGATTCATCTACTGTTGGAAGTAACTTTGTTATGCTTCAAGAAGATGGGACAGGTTTGCCTCCAGGAGTTTATAGTTTTCCTCAGAGTACCTTTTTTAACGAGGAGGATAGAAACTATCGAATCGATATTTCAATATTTTTTCAGAATCTCTATACGGGTAATTTTACTGATGTCGAGCAACCCTTTTTAGAGGAGCAGGCCCAAGTATTTATTTTTGGTGAATCCACTGTTCTTCTACCTCAGCGGTCAAATACCCAAATACTTACAAGCAATTTGGTAGTGCATAGTGATAGTATACGAATGAAAATTCACTATAGTGTACCTAATACTAACCAACCTTAACATAAAGAACTATGTGTGGAATAGTTGCCTATGTCGGACACCAGCAAGCTGCACCTATTATAATAAAAGGCCTGAAGCGTTTAGAATACAGAGGTTATGACAGCGCTGGAATCAGCTTATTAAACGGTGGGCTAAATGTCTATAAGAAAAAAGGCAAGGTTTCAGATCTTGAGGGACTGCTAGATGGGTCTACCTTAACCAGTACGATCGGAATTGGCCACACCCGTTGGGCAACACATGGAGAGCCGAACGATGTTAATGCACACCCCCATCGTTCAAATTCAGGTAAAATCACTTTAATTCATAATGGAATCATAGAGAATTACAGTGCGCTCAAACAGGAGCTTCTAAATAAAGGATATAGTTTTAAGAGTGAAACAGACACTGAAGTTCTCGTTAATTTTATTGACGAAATTCTTCATCATCAACAATGCGATCTGGCGGAAGCTGTTCGGTTAGCATTAAACGCTGTAGTAGGGGCTTATGCTATTGTTGTGATGTCTGAAGATAATCCCGATCAGCTCGTTGCAGCGCGAAAGGGTAGCCCGCTGGTTGTAGGAGTAGGAAAAAACGAATACTTCTTTGCATCCGATGCTACCCCAATCATTGAATATACGAATGAGGTTATCTATTTAAATGACTTTGAAATAGCCGTTGTCGATAATAATGTGCTCAAAATTAAAGACACATCAGATATGGAGCTGACTCCCTATATAGAGACCATTGATCTAGAGCTGGAAGCAATTGAAAAGGGAGGCTTTGAACATTTCATGCTTAAAGAGATTTTTGAGCAGCCCAAATCGATTGGAGATTGTATGCGTGGCAGGCTGAATGCTGAAGAAGGAAGGTTGGTAATAGGAGGTATCCGAGAGTATGCGAATAGATTGATTAATGCCGATAGAATTTTAATTGTCGCCTGTGGTACTTCATGGCACGCAGGTTTGGTTTCCGAATATTTTATTGAGGAGTTCTGTAGAATTCCCGTTGAAGTAGAGTATGCCTCTGAATTTCGATATAGGAACCCGGTAATTAACGAAGGAGATGTAGTGTTTGCTATTTCTCAATCGGGTGAAACAGCCGATACCCTTGCAGCAATCGAGATGTCTAAAAGCAGGGGGGCTATAATATTTGGGTTATGTAATGTTGTGGGGTCATCGATTTCAAGGGCATCTCACGAAGGAGCATATACACATGCAGGACCTGAAATAGGGGTAGCAAGTACCAAAGCCTTTACCGCGCAGCTTACAGTAATGTTTATGATTGCATTGCGAGTTGCCCATCACAGGGGAACAATCTCAGAAAGCAAGTATCGTCAGTTGTTGTTTGAGCTCGAAGGAATTCCAGATAAGGTAGAACGTATATTGTCACTCAACGATCAGATTGAGAAAATTGCTGAGAAGTACAAAGATGCTCGGAACTTCCTATATCTGGGAAGAGGATATAATTTCCCTGTTGCATTAGAAGGAGCATTAAAACTCAAAGAAATATCTTACATCCACGCAGAAGGATATCCGGCTGCTGAAATGAAGCACGGCCCGATTGCTTTAATTGATGAAGAGATGCCGGTTGTATTTATTGCAACCCAAGACAGCTCTTACGAAAAAGTTGTAAGTAATATCCAAGAGGTAAAAGCACGAAAGGGTCAGGTAATTGCGATCGTTACCGAAGGAGACAAAACTATTCCTTCGATGGTAGATCATGTAATTGAAGTACCGGATACGGATGAAGCATTAATGGCACTCATTACCGTAATACCGCTGCAATTACTTTCGTACCATATTGCCGTAATGCGAGGTTGTAATGTAGACCAACCAAGAAACCTGGCTAAATCTGTAACTGTTGAGTAAAACCATTGTTTTCTGAACCAAGTCTAATACAATAGTAAGCCATCTAGATCGTTGAGAGTATGATGTTTTATCGTTTTCTGAGCATATTGATTTTAGGATTGACGTTGAGCTTAAATCTTGCGGCGCAAGAGGAAGAGGAGTTTACTACCATAACACCACCTCTTACCCTCGATTTAAACGAGGAGACTGAAGAAGACAAGTTTACACCCAAAGAGAAGAAGCCCAAGAAAAATTTTTATTATGGATTTAAAACCAAAAAAGGGTTTACAACACGAGGTCAAGGAAAAAGCGAAGAGATAATACTATTCAATTATCTTAAAGAGTATCAACAACCCAACCCTTATGTTCGCGATATCTATTTTTACGACTTTGAGAGACAAAGAATTAGCAAAAGTCGCCGGGTCGGACCGCAGCAAGGGGCTATTTTACACGGACCTTATACGGTAAGGCGTAATGATGTAGTCGTTGAGGAGGGTATTTATTACATCGGCACCAAGCATGGACGCTGGATTAGGAAAACCACTAATGATATTCTAATTGATAAAGAAAAGTACTACAAAGGCTGGCCAAAGGAATCGTTAGTAAGTTATTATGACCCAAGCACAAGGACAAAAATTAAAGAAATAATTCCTATTGAATATGGCTTAAGGGAAGGCAACTATTTTTATTTCTTTGAAGATGGATCTATTGCCGTTACAGGTGAATATCGCTTTGATAATAAGGTAGGTAAATGGACTTCATTTTATAAAAATCGACGTGGAAGAAGGCAGCGCGAAATCCAGTATCGCAGAGACCCACATGATGATGACTTTGTTCCTTATATCACGAAAGAATGGAACTCTGCTGGCAAAATAATCTACGATAGATCAGTGGATAAGCTTAAGCAATAAGATTAATTAATCCACTTCTTCATAGTCAACATACTCTCCTCCCTCGTAGCCTTTAGATTTATTCGGGTTATGGTCAACATTAATGTTCCCTTTTCTTCCGGCTCCTTTACCCGTTGTATTATCCTGATATCGCGTGCTGCGATTATTGCTAGAACTTCCAAGTACAGTCCGAAATATTACCCCCACTGCCCGAAAGAAAATATAGATTAAAACAAGTACAGCAAGTATTTTCAGCATTCTATTTACTTAGGTAAAGATTTCGTTCAGAATATATATCTAAGAAGTAATCATCCATTAAATCATCGATGAAGTAAATTGATTCACCGGTTGATTTCATTTCTGGCCCGAGCGTTTTATTAACATTAGGAAACTTATTAAAACTGAAGACGGGCTCTTTAATTGCGTAGCCTTTTTTCACAGGTTTAAAATCTATATCCGTAACTTTTAGTTCGCCCAGCATTACTTTGGTTGCATAGTTTACATAGGGCTCCTGGTAAGCTTTACAAATAAATGGTACGGTTCGAGAGGCCCTTGGGTTGGCTTCGATGATATAAACTTTGTCATCTTTTATGGCAAACTGGATGTTTATAAGGCCAACTGTTTCTAGGGCCACGGCAATTTTCTTCGTGTAGGCCTCTATTTGCTGTATGACAAAATCACCCAAGTTATAAGGCGGTAGCACAGCATAAGAATCACCTGAGTGAATACCAGCGGGTTCTATATGCTGCATTATTCCAATGATATACACATTCTCACCATCACAAATCGCATCGGCTTCAGCTTCAATCGCACCTTCGAGGAAATGATCGAGCAACACTTTGTTACCCGGGATTTTCTTCATGATATCAACGATATGTTCTTCGAGCTCTTTATTGTTAATTACAATTTTCATACTCTGGCCGCCAAGAACATACGACGGGCGAACTAGAAGTGGGAATCCAATTTTTTCAGAAGCGACTAACGCTTCTTCAGCATCTTCGGCCACACCAAATTCTGGATATGGAATATCTAAGTCCTTTAACAAGGTTGAAAAACTACCTCGATCTTCAGCGAGATCCAGCGCTTTGAACGATGTGCCAATAATTTTCACCCCATATTTTTCAAGCTTTTCAGCAAGCTTAAGTGCTGTCTGGCCACCTAATTGAACAATTACGCCTTCAGGCTTTTCATGTTCAATAATGCTATAAATATGCTCCCAAAAAACTGGCTCGAAGTATAATTTGTCAGCCACATCAAAATCAGTAGAAACCGTCTCTGGATTACAATTTATCATTATGGTTTCATAGCCACATTCCTTTGCTGCCAGCACTCCATGAACGCAAGAGTAGTCGAACTCTATGCCCTGCCCAATTCTATTGGGGCCAGAGCCCAACACAACTATTTTCTTTTTATTCGACGAAACTGATTCATTTTCCTCATCATATGATGAGTAGTAATATGGAGTTTGAGCTTCGAATTCCGCAGCGCAGGTATCAACTAGCTTAAAGACCCTGTTTAGGCCAAGCTCTTTGCGCTTAGTATATACTTCCGATTCCCAACAGCCAAGAAGGTGAGCCAATTGTCGATCGGCGTACCCTTTTTCTTTACTTACCTTAAGTAAATCGAAAGGTATTGTATCTAAGTTAAACTTCTCGATTTCTTCTTCGAGTATTACAAGTTCCTCAATTTGGTTTAAGAACCAGTTATCTATTTTACTTAACTTGTGAATAGTTTTAATAGGAATACCCAGCTTAAAAGCGTCATAGATATGGAACAGCCTGTTCCAGCTTGGGTGTTCCAGACTTTCTAATATCGTTTTTTGATCTTTTAATTCCTTGCCGTCTGCCCCTAAACCATTACGCTTAATCTCTAACGACTGACAAGCTTTTTGAAGGGCTTCCTGGAAATTTCTTCCGATACCCATAACCTCACCAACAGATTTCATCTGAAGCCCTAGATGGCGGTCGGAGCCCTCAAACTTATCGAAGTTCCAGCGTGGTATCTTTACAATTACATAGTCTAATGCGGGCTCAAAAAAGGCAGAAGTCGTCTTGGTAATTTGGTTGCTAAGTTCATCGAGGTTATAACCGATGGCAAGCTTAGCCGCAATTTTTGCGATAGGATACCCTGTTGCTTTAGAGGCCAGTGCCGAAGATCTCGATACCCGAGGATTAATTTCAATCCCAATGATGTCATCGGTTTCTGGGTCCACCGCAAACTGTACATTACAGCCGCCGGCAAACTGGCCAATTCCGTTCATCATTCTGATGGCCAGGCTACGCATATTCTGGTAAACGGTGTCAGGCAGTGTCATTGCAGGCGCAACCGTAACAGAATCACCTGTGTGTACACCCATTGGATCGAAATTTTCGATTGAGCATATGATAATTACGTTCCCTAAATTATCACGGAGCAACTCTAGCTCATACTCTTTCCAACCGAGAATACTTTTTTCTATTAGGACTTCATGAATTGGTGAGGCATGCAGACCATTAGATAGGGCCGATTCGAAACCGGTTTCATCGAAAACAAAACCACCACCATAACCACCAAGGGTAAAAGATGGCCTAATTACTAGTGGAAATCCAATTTCTTGTGCAATCTCTTTTCCTTGAAGAAAGGAGGTAGCCGTTTCACCCTGACATACGCCAACGCCAAGCTCATGCATTTTCAACCTGAATTTCTCACGATCTTCTGTGGTTTCGATAGCATCAATGTCTACCCCGATAATTCTAACATCAAAAACATCCCAAATACCAGCCTTTTGACAATCAATAGCCAGATTTAATGCTGTTTGTCCTCCTACGGTTGGTAAGACAGCATCAATGTCATGAAGTTTAAGAATTTCTATGATAGACTTTTTGGTAAGCGGCTTTAGATAAATATTATCTGCGGTTACCGTATCGGTCATTATTGTAGCCGGGTTAGAATTGATTAAAGTAACCTCTATTCCTTCTTCTCGTAATGAGCGAGCAGCTTGAGATCCCGAATAATCGAATTCACAGGCCTGACCGATGATGATGGGGCCACTTCCTATGACTAATATGGATTTGATACTATTATCTTTTGGCATGTTGGGCTTGGATTTTATGATTTGGGCTATGCATAAATTAGCGCAAATGTAGGCTATAAAATCTGATTCGACTAGTCGATGATAAAATTAAAAGTTAAACTGTATACCAGGTCCGATTAATAAGAAGAGTGCTTCTGATTTGAATAGGTAACCAAAGCCTGCGTAAAGCGGGAAATTGATCTTAGAATCGGGCTTTAATGGTCTGAAAGAAGAGAGGATAACCATGCCAATATCATCCTGCGATTCTCCACTAGAACTTGTTAAACTACTAAATGCATTTAGCATAACAAACCCGGCACCAATCCGGAACGGCTGTAATTTATTAATCTGATTTTTCTTATAGAAACTAAAGTTTGCCATAGATGCTACACTAAGCCCAGTGAGTGTACCTATGCCCGGCTCATTTAATTTTTTTGCCAGTAAGCCGGCAGGGAACGAGACCTCTATATCGACAGTAAAATTGTCGCTCCTATAAATTTGCACATGTTGAGAAAACCCCTCGCCACCATATTTCGATTTATCATGTCGTACTGTAATTTCGATTTGTGACCAGGGCCTTAGTTCATGGGTTTTATTTACCATGATGTCGTTAACTTTAATCATTGGATTAGAGGCATTAGCACGACTGTACCCTGCATACCGAATCGACCTCTTGCCGGGAACAATCTTCAGGTCTTCAATTTTCCGAGATTCTATTAATTTTTTATTCTTATCCCAGTAACGAATTTCTATTTCTAGGTATTGAATGCCATAGAAAATATCAGGCTCATCAATACTATTTTCGTCAAAGCGAATGACGAGGTCACCAATTTCTTCAGGGAATAATGCAGGGGTAATAAAGGTCTCGCCATTAATTACTTTTTCTCCTTTGCCATAATTAAGTGTTACAAAATCGAGTTGTCGTGGTCGTTCTCTTTCTTGAACAAGTAGTTCGAATGAAGTATTATTCCCATTCAGGGTTATGGGTATGGTCCGCTCACGCACATCCACCGGAATCGTGAAGTTGCAGTACATAACATTTTCACTTATTCTGGAAGTATCTACTTCGATAGAATATTTCCCATCGCTTAGCTTAATTTCAGAATCTTCTAACCCTACTCCTTCAAATTTAAGCTCAACAGTTTCTCCAGGATAAACTGTAGGTGATGCGTTCCAGTCTTTTGAAGGTCGGAGAATAGATAGTTTATTAATTGTTGGCTTCTGTAATATATTAAAGTTGGTAAAGAAATTAGTTTGATCGCCGAGCTTCATGTATAAATACCCATCTTCAATTCGGTGTAGCGCATAGGTGCGTAGGGTAGCAACCACCTTGTCTTGGTTTTCGATTATAGCCCGAGTGAAGAGCTCCCCGATTAAACGTCCTCCTGGCTCTTCCTGGTCTTCGATCCGATAGGTGCGATTTAATTTTATGTTTCGATTATTATCGAAGCGTACTGATATCAATTTCGAACCTTCGGGCTCAAAGTAATATGAGAGCTTATCAAAATTAAGATAGTTTACCTTACTGAAAATTGATTTTACGCCAAGGTTGAGATCAAATAAATCATAGGTAATCAGGCCATCTTCA
>CBDUMS010000066.1:0-20939 GCA_965368405.1 uncultured Cyclobacteriaceae bacterium | reverse complement strand
CGAAACCCTAATAAAAAGGTAAACTGGCTTAGATGTGATTCTTGCTCCTTAAGTAAATCAATAATGCCGTATTGGTAGCCACCTTCAACAAAAAGGAATAAAACATCAACCCCAACGCCAACACGTCCATCCAACTGGAATTGATTAAAGTCATCTTTTGATAGGTTAAATTGATTGCTGCCAACACTGGTGATGTAACCTGGAACTAAACCTCCAAATAATCGAAGTCCAAATATTCTCTCCGTTCCGGCAAACAAATTCACTCCCGCCGAAATCGGTAATTCAAATTGTCGGATGTCCATAGTCTCGCTCAAAGCTTGCACACTCTCTAGCCCAACTATGGAGCCATTATAGTTCAAGCCAATTTCCCAGTATCCATATCTTCCTTTTTTATAAGATAATCCCAAAATAAAACCTCCAGCATACGCAGACTCAATAGCACTATTAGATAGTAATATTTCACTTGCTGAAATTCCACCATATACCTTAAAATTACTTGCTCTCTTGTATGATTTCTTTTCAGAACTCTGCTCAACAATCGTATCTTGAACGATGCTATTACCTGATGCTAAGGAATCAGTTTGCGCAATAGTTGTGGTACTTAGTACTACAATAAACAGTAAAGTAAAGTATGTCTTTCTCATGGATGCATTATTAATTAGATCTGATAAGTGGAGGGGGTCTTTACATTAGTTAGAATCTCAAGATCTTAGGATTCTAATTGACTTTTCTAAATTTCACACCTTGGCCAAACCTAAACCTAGCCATGAATCCCCAGTTACCAGATCTCCATCTAAAATCATCGGTGATTACAAACCCTGGTCGCCAATCAAATCCAATAGTTAAGGGAATGTTAAAGGAGTATTCTGCACCAAAGTTGCCCGCGACCCCTAGATTAAAGGAATTACCAAAATAGAACTCAGGGCCAACGCCAGGGTAGAATTTCAATCCAGTTGGGCCGCCATCTAGGGCGAACAACCAATCAAAGTAAGTACCTAAGGTGAAATTATTGCCAAAGGTAGCAGTGGCATGCAGCCGTGGGGCTTTAAAAGGGATAGTTACATCTAATGCAACACGATCGAAGTCTGTTCTGATACCGGCTTCCCAGTTTGATTGAGCGGAGACAGAACTGGAGATTAATAACAAAAATGCAGAAACAAATAATAGCTTTTTCATAATATCTAATTGTTAAGTGTGAATAATTTTATTTTTTGGTTTTAATAGTATTTCAGCGACCTCTTCTGAAATTTCTTTCATCTGATTTGCTGTAAGGTCATTTACATCTAATCTTGAGTACCAGGACTCAACCATAGTCATCCATATTGAATCCAGATATTCGGTATTCTCGGTTAGTTTAAAATGACTTTTCAGTAAGGGAATGGTAACAGGTTGAATTTTTCTTATACCGTGTAAAAAACAGAGATTCATTGCAGGAATATCTCTATGTGCAAATAATTGTTTATTAAATTTTATTTCATCTGGGTATGCAGCCAATATTTCAAAGAACTCCTCAAAAGCACAATTTTGCATTTTTATTAATGCGCTGATAAGATTCGTTTTATCGATATGTAGCGCGAGAAGCTTATGTAAGAGATTTTCCGCATAATCGTTTTTAGCGACGAGTTGAGAAACCCCGTTAATGCCATTCTTAGCAAATTTTATATACTTTTTTTCTAGGGAATCCACCACAGAAACGAGTATTGTATGCAGCAAACTTATAACAGCATCCGCTGAATTATTAGACACCCTTGTATAAGTAAAAATGATATTAGGGGCTAACCTAACTAGATAAGGGCTCGAAATTAATTATTGAAGGGTAACTCCTGCATTTTGGAGTATAAATCTGACTTGATAAATTTTAAAACTGAATTTATAACCTCTTCAGCAAGCTGTTCCATACTGGCAGCCGAAAGATCATTGGTGTCTAATCTTGAATACCACGATTCTCCGAATGTAATCCACAAATTATTGGTATCCTCATCATTATAGTTCAGATTAAACTGTTTTGAAAACAGTTCAAGAATAAATGCTTTAGCTGAAGCACTATATGTTTTTATAAACAGTAAATTGTAAATAGGGTTATTTCTATGAAGAAATAGCTGCTTACTAAATTGTAATGGAATAGGATATTGTTCTAAGAGTAAATAGACGTCAGGGAAATATTTTTTGCATTCCAAAGCTCCAACAGTGCAAAATTCTTGCGTGATTTTCCAGTGCAGGTCAAGCAAGGCATCAATAAAAACTTCAATATCTCCAAAGAAGTTATAAAAAGATGCTCTAGGAGAGCCTATTTCTTTGCTTAGTTTGTTAATACTCAGATTATCTGGGCCATATAAAGCAAAGTGCTCATAGCCTTTTTCGATCCAAAGAGTTTTTGAGTTATTTGGTATTGACATTAGTGCTTTCTCTATACAATTACGATTTTCTTCTACTTATGAACAGCAACAGGTAGTGAAACTCTTGGGATTTTAAGAATATTCTAATTTACTAAATTATTTAGAAGCTCCAAGTCTATTACTGTGTAAACCTAATTCGAGTTGAAATTCCCTGGTTATTTGATTTGCAACTAAACTTCGAGCGATCCATAGCCTAGCCTCCAATCATACCCAATGGTTATAGGTTATCCAAGTTTTGGCTCAGAAAAAAAAACAGTATTAAAGTATGAGGTGCACGCTATTTTTAAAGTCTGATTGCAATACTAAGGCATGTTCTTGATTGGCTCCTACGCAAAGTAAGCCTATTTAAGAGAAGCTATTATGTCTGGTTTGAAAAGGTAGGGATGACGCTTTAGATCCAATTAAGAGGTATAAAAATATGTGCCATATTGATTTAGCTTAACAAGTCTAGGAAATATTAATAAAGGGATTGATAACCCATGAATAGAACTTATCTTTAGAATGCAATTATTCCTACACTTTTTTGATGATTGTTAATTAATATGCTACAATGAATTATTTCCGTGTCTTCCGAGTCGTGTTGTTAGCCACAATATTTGGTCTGTTCAATCATTCTTTAACTGCCCAGGCTCAACAAACAACAAACCCAACGGATAGCGCCGTGAAGGTGATTAATCCAATTCAATTGTCTAATGTTGGCACGGCAACCGAGGAAACATTAACAAAGCTTCGTGAGTTTCGAAATAAGATAAAAGTTTCTGATAGCGAGTTAACGCTTGACAGCATAATACCATTGAGCTTGGAAAAAATCGAAAACTGGCAAAGCTCATTAGAGCCGGAGGATATTGAAGCCATGAAAGTTCGACAAACGGAGTCGATAAAGGCTGAATTTGAGACTTATCGTAAGTTATTTGAAAGTTGGAGAAAGTCTTATTCGGATAAAACAGAAGAAATAGTGCTGTTGCAAAATCAGCTGACAGAGATGAAAGTTCAGTGGCAGACAACCAGAGATCTTGAAAGACAGGAGGCGCTACCACAACAAGTTGTAAGCCGTATAAAAGATAATCTGGCAGCGATAGCGGACCTCTCGAAATTGGTTTCTGATAGAAATAATCAACTGCTGACGAATCAAACCGAGTTAACCGGAACCCTAATTTATATCAATGATGTCCTAAATGCCATTTCAAAAGTGGAGCGTTCCTATTCAGAGCAGATATTCGCTATTGATATGCCCCCCTTATGGCAGGTTTTTTCAAACAATGAGGATTCGACAACGACAAAAGGACAAATGACTGATGTAATAGCTAGACACAAACAAGACCTTACTTCATTCAAGATTAATTATCGAAGCAATATTTATTGGCACCTTTTCTTTTTCGCTGCCTTACTCATCCTTACACTCTTTCTTAGAAATGACGTTAATCGCTGGTCAGATGAGAAAAAAGATGAAGCAATAAGTTACTCCCTGATTTTTTTAAGAAGGCCCCTTTCTTCGACACTACTTGTAGTACTGCTCTCCGCTGGGTTATTCTATCCTGATGTCAATTCTGATGTACTCAATTACTTTTATGTACTGTTAATAATTCCATTATTGCGCGTCATACCCAGTCTGCTGCCAAGTATAAATAAGAAGTATTTCTATGGTGTTGCTTTTGTTTTCTTTATGAGTCAACTTGGGGATCACTTTTCAGATGTTATTATAATTGAAAGACTAATCCTCCTGATTATTGATGGACTAAGTCTGTTAATCCTCATAAAACTTTTACAACACAAAGAAGAAATTTCATCTAATGATGGTAGCATTCGATGGCAATATACCTTCATGATTATGAAAATTGCTGCTATAATCCTTATGGCATCTATCCTTGCCAATATAGTAGGTAATACATTTTTTGCAAGAGTGATATCAAAGGGAACCCTCATAATGATTTATGGAGGGGCCATAATTTATACTAGTTCTCTTGTTCTTCGGGGTATCTTCGCTTTACTAATTCAGCAAAAAGAAATTGCCCGACTAAATATGCTGCAGAATTATTCGGGTGAGGTAAAGAGACAATTATTTAGAGGGGTTAATTGGTTGGCATCACTTTATTGGATCTATCTTACGCTCGAGGGCTACCTTATATATGATTCTATTTATGAATGGGCAGTAAGCACCTTAACACACGAATGGGTGATAGGTTCGGTGAGTCTATCAATCGGTAGCATCTTGGCCTTTTTTCTTACACTTTGGATTTCACTGCTACTTTCCAAATTCATTCGATTTATTCTGCAGGATGAAATTCTTACACACTTTAATTTACCGCGTGGTGTACCTGGAGCAATCTCAATGATTGTTAGATTAACGCTTATATTTTTAGGCTTTATACTGGCCTTTGGTGCAGCAAAAATTGACTTAAGCAATATCGCACTAATCTTTGGTGCATTGGGTGTAGGAATTGGATTCGGTCTGCAGAATATATTTAATAACCTAGTAAGTGGCTTAATCCTAGCTTTTGAGCGCCCTGTTCAAGTAGGTGACATCATTCAAATTTCGAGTATCAATATTATGGGAGAAGTTAAGGATATCGGCATCCGAGCAAGCATTATTCGCACTTTCGATGGCGCAGAAGTTGTCGTCCCTAATGGGAATCTTATCTCAAATGAAATGATTAACTGGACATTATCAGATAATAGACGGCGTCAGGAAATCATTGTCGGGGTGGCCTATGGAACCGATACTGACAAGGTGATTACGGTATTGAATTCTGTCGTTCCTGAAAATGAAAACGTGCTTAAAGACCCAACTCCTTTAATCTTATTCTTAGGATTTGGCGACAGCTCTTTGAATTTTAGAGTTTTGTTTTGGACTCCTTTCGATAAGGGTTTTGTTACCAAAAGTGAAGTAGGCGTAGCCATTGATATGGCATTTAAGAAAGAAGGAATAGTTATCCCTTTCCCTCAACGCGACTTGCACTTGAAATCAGTTTCGGAAAAGTCTACTCTAGCAAAAGAGGAGCTGATAAAAAACAAATCGGCAACCTCTAAGAAAGAATAATCGGGACTAATTATTCAAATAGTGCGAATGTATGCAACTTTTGAAGATGAATCTTCTTAACGATGCCTCACCGTGGATTAAAATTTCTGGAATAATCTTTTAGGTTACATTTGCGAATATGGCTCCTACTCCCCTGGTATCAATCATTATGGCTGCAAAAAACACAGCCCCCTACCTACATGTATGTCTTGATTCAATACTGGCGCAAACCTATACGAACTGGGAGCTAATCGCCGTAAACGATCACTCCACAGATCAAACTGAAACTATTCTTCGCTCCTACGCTAAACAAGACCACAGGGTTAAGGTATTTAATGGAACGGGCCATCGTTTAATACCTACGTTGCAGGAGGCTTATTCGCATGCCTCCGGTAGTTTGATTAATAGAATGGATTCGGACGACAGGATGCCGGAAGATAAAATTGAAGCACTTGTCGAAGAATGGCTTAAATATGGAAAAGGGACGATAGTAGCAGGTGGAACCCAGCATTTTGTGGATGAAGGTGAAGTTGGCGGTGGTTTTCTTCGCTATGAAGACTGGCTAAATGATGTGGCGCGAAACTCTTCGCATTATGAAGAAATCTATCAGGAGTGTGTGATCCCCTCTCACTGCTGGATCATCCATAAGGATGATTTTGATGCCGTCGGGGCTTTCGACCCCATAGTTTATCCGGAAGATTATGATTTATGCTTTCGCTTTTACAAAAACCGCTTAAAGGTTGTTGGCATCGACAAGATTCTCCATTATTGGCGAGATCGTTCGGAACGTATATCCAGAACCTGGGATGAGTATAAAGACAATCGCTATTTCGATTTAAAGTTGCGTTTTTTCTACGAAATTGACCGAGATAGAAAGCGACCTTTGGTGCTTTGGGGCGCCGGTAGTAATGGGAAAGACATGGCCAAGCTTCTTGCAGAAAGGAATGACGATTTTCACTGGATCTGTGATAACCCTAAAAAAATAGGCAAGGATATTTATGGGGTAAGAATGGAGGCTATAGAAGCCCTAGAGGCGATAGAAAACCCCCAGATTATGGTTGTCGTTACCTCGCCGAAGGATAAGATTATTATCCGCGATCAACTTACTCGTTGGAATAAAAAGCCTGTGAAAGACTTCTGGTTTTTTATCTAAATTCTGTAACCGAATTCACTGAAAAGCTCTCTATGCTTGGCTTATATTTGCATAAAAATTGCAATGAAAAATACTCTTATTATCGCTGTCGCATTCCTATTACTCTTATCCTGTTCCTCCGAGGAAAAGAAAGCGCAAAAAGCACTCATGAATCAAGTAACCCTGGCGGGGGATAAAGTAGTCGCCGTTTCGTTTGAATCATTGAGTGGCCATCTAAAAGCTGCAGCCAGTGAAGGCGGAATTGAAAATGCCATTGATTATTGCAATATAAATGCCCTGCCTCTAACCGATAGTCTTTCGCGCTCCTTCGATGTAGATATTAAACGAACCAGTGCTCAATTGAGAAACCCTGCGAATAGCCCAGACTCTCTGGAGGCATATATGCTTGATCTCTACCAGCAGATTCTGAAAATGAAGAAACCCATGGTAGGTAAGGCACTACTAACCAAGAATAATGAAGTCCGATACTTTGCCCCGATAATGGTAAAAGCCCAATGTCTGAATTGCCATGGCACGGTTGGTCAACAAGTAAGTGATTCTACCTATAGCCTAATCCAAGCACGATACCCAGCCGATGCCGCAACCGGTTATAATGAGGGGCAGCTGAGAGGTTTATGGAGTATTAATTTCGGTGATTACGAGTCGGTTAAAACGATGATCCAGGAATTGAATAAAGAATCTGAGAAAGTCGATAGCTAGTCGTACACCAATCCTTTATCTTTTAATAGATTATACATTTCTAATGATATCCAGGCATCAGTTGCGGCGTATCGTTGTTGATTTTCATTCAATACTGGATTTTCCCAATTTGAAGTCTGTTGTCCTTTAGAAATTCTTACTTGCAGCAGGATCGCTGCTAATTTTCGTAATCCGGTATTGCGGACCCCAAGGTCAACCACATAATCGTGAATCTCCTGGAACCCAGCCTCTTCGAATGGCGTAAGCTTTTGTAATCCAATAATATCGTCTCTCAAGCCCACTCCGAGCTTTATTATATTGGGATCTGAAAAAAGATCTGCAAGAGGTTGCGTAAACCCAGAGTTGTTAATTCTAAATAAAAAGACTTTATCTGGAATGGCTATTTGGATCAGTGCTACATGATGAAACTGCCCTTTCACAAAGGTAGGCTTGGTTTCTGTATCAAATCCTACTACAGCGTATTGCTTAATCTCATCTACGGCTTCCGGGATTTTAGCAGCATCATTGATCACCACAATTTTTCCTTCGTAATACGTAAGTGGAAGGGCATTAACTTCTTCCGGTGAGACATATTCTTGAAAAAGGGAAGTATTGTTATTTGGCATCCTTTAATCTGCGAATTTTAATGTTGGCATAAGCGAAGAAAATCGTCATCAGTGGACTTATTAGGTTAAAGAAGGCAAAAGGAAGATAAGTGAAAGTTGCCACACCTAATACACCGGCCTGATAAGCACCACAGGTATTCCAGGGCACCAGTACCGATGTTACCGTTCCAGAATCTTCAAGCGTTCTACTAAGGTTTTCAGGGGCTAGGCCACGCTCACGATAGGTTTCAGCAAACATTCTTCCGGGAACGACAATGGCGATGTACTGATCGGATGCTGTTACATTGATAAAACCACAGGTAACGGCTGTTGAAGCCACTAAGGAGCCATTAGAATGTGCGTATTGAATAATCGATGAAGCTAATCGCTTCAGCATTCCGGAGGTCTCCATTACGCCGCCAAAAATCATAGCACAGAGAATTAACCATATCGTATTCATCATACCAAACATGCCTCCCGCCGATAACAGTTCGTCTACCATTACATTGCCTGTCGCAATACTGGTTCCTTCGTACATAGCGCGCATAACACCTTCATAGAAAGTATAAAAACCTGCTTCTGCTTCGCTGGCAACACCAAGAACAATATCCGGTTGGAAGATAATGGCAAAAATTGCACCCAAAATCGTTCCTGTGAGTAATGCAGGCAGGGCGGGTACCCTGCGAATGATCATGACAATAACAACAACAGGCACCAGGAAGAGCCATAAATTAATATCAAATTTACTTGTAATCGCAGCTTGAACAACATGTATCGTATCCATTTGCCCGGCAGCATCGAATGTAAAACCCCAGATTAAGAAGATCACTAAGGTAATGGATATCGATGGGACAGTGGTATAAGCCATATACCGAATGTGTGTAAACAAATCAGTACCTGCCATGGCCGGAGCAAGGTTTGTGGTATCTGACATTGGCGACATCTTATCGCCAAAATAGGCACCTGAAATAATTGATCCAGCAACAAGTCCTTCGTGAATACCCATGGCCTGTCCTATACCGACCAGTGCAATGCCTACTGTAGCAGCAGTAGTCCATGAACTTCCGGTAGCAATCGAGACTATCGCACTTACAATGGTCGCTGCGAATAAAAATATTGTTGGGTTAAGAATTGCCAATCCATAATAGATCAGAGCAGGAACAATACCGCTTATCAACCAGGTACCTGCCAATGCACCAATGAGCATAAGAATTAGAATGGCCGCCATCGCCGAAGAAATACTCTTTACAATACCATCAACAATAGTTTTCCATTTGTATCCCTGCCGAGCAGCAAGCAGTGCTGCCACTGTTGCAGCAAAAAGTAGAGCCAACTGATTCGAACCATAGGTGGCATCATCACTAAAAATGAAAACATTGATAGAGAGCAAGAGAACAAGAACTACAATAGGAACAAGAGATTCTATTAATGTAGGTGTTCGTGCCTCAGACATGCTTTGTTTTCAGGGTATGGATAAAGGGCTTGAAGATAGAGAAGTATTATGATACGACAAACCAAGGATTACTTTTTTTGTAATCTTAGCACAAAATGTGTAATCAGCGAATTGTCTAAATCAATTTGATAACGTGTAGACAACCCCTCGGTTTTCTAAGTACTTTACGATGAAATTAAAGTTATATTCATCTTCACCCAGATATTCCGGCGGACTAATCCCTTTATGATCATACTTCCCATCAATAACCAGATTAGCTACGGCTGTACAGGTATACCCAGTGGTTCGTGCCATCGAAATTGTATTGGTTTCTTTACTGAAGCGGTCGAGAAGATTATACACTAGCCGCTTGCCCTCTCCTTCCATTATGATCCGCATTACTGTATAGTCTTCCTCTCCGGGCTGAAGTTTCCACTTTGGAAAAAGAAGCTTAGCCGTTAAATCTATTGGGCGGATGGCTACCCCGTTAATATCCACTGGATCTTCTGAAAAGTAGCCCGTATCGCGAAGAACGCGAAGGTATTCTACACAGCCGGGGTACCGCAAAGTCTTCTCGATCATATTCGGAATCTTCATGGTTTTAATCAGAGATCGAAGTCCATCGGAGTTCCAGGATTCCAATGAGCCAAGGCCATCAAAATTCACTAATTCGGCATCAGACAACGCTTCTCGCGTTACTTCTTGATTATTGACGACATATCGAGCAGGACGCGTATATTCTTCAATTACATCGATAGGAGAAAATACAGCTTTGTATTCATAGGGCCATTCACGTACCACCGGCAAACCTCCCACAAGACACTCATATTGGTCGATCTTCATACGTTTATTATGGTAGCCGAGTATAATATTTCCCATCCCGGGTGCAACACCACAGTCCATTACAGCAACCACACCTTTCGTCTTAGCAAGCTCATCGAGTTCAAAAGGATCCTCAGGAAAAAAGGAAATATCTACAATATTCTTTCCGCTCTCTATAACTCGTTGCATTATTTCGAATCCCATAAACCCCGGAACTGCACCGATAACCAGATCAAATTCAGCAATTATTTCTTCTAACTTACCTTTTGGAGAAATATCGGCACAAATTATACTCAAACCTGCCTCTTGCAATGATTTTAGAGGTTCAGGATTAATGTCGACAGCGGTTACCTTAAAGTCCTTTGCGAGGTCGAGGGCCATAGCATTTCCTACCAATCCGGCACCTAAGACTACTATTTTCTTATTCATTTATCAATATCTTCTTTATGTTGTAATTTGCAGTAAAGCTAATTCACTTCTCATGGCTAATCTAAGAAAATCATTAAATCGTGCCAGTAAATCGTCCGTCTATTTAAAACTAGTAAATTTCGGCTTAGGTAGAAAAGTACCGTTTAACAAACCTCACGGCTTTAAAATTCTCGAAATTGGCGACGATTATATTACCACATTTTTACCCTATCGAACAGCAAACCTCAACCATATAAAGGGTATTCATGCCTGTGCCCTAGCCACCCTCTCGGAGTATACAACCGGCCTATCTTTATTAAGAGCTCTTGATGCAAGAAAGTATCGAATCATCCTTAAATCGTTGAGAATGGAGTATTACTATCAGGGCAAAACCGGTATCACGGCAAGCTACACAATTGATGAAAGTTGGATAGCCGAAAAAATCGTGGAGCCCTTAAAGGCCGATGATGCAGTAACCGTCCTTATGGAAATTGAAAGTTTTGACACAAAGAATAATCATATCTCTACCGGGTTTATTGAGTGGCAAGTAAAAGACTGGAAGAAGGTTCGCACCAAACTGAAATAAAGTCAGGTCTTCGTGCAACCCTTAAGGCCTATTCTATGTCTTAATAGAAACTGTAAAACATAAAACTAGCAACCGATGAAAAAATCTGCGTTATTAATTCTTTTCCTCTCGATTTCAGTAAGCCTTTTAGCTCAAAAGACTGAAACCCGTAAAGTTGATGACTTCAGCTATATCTCCTTTGGAGTGAATGGTGATCTAATCATTATACAAGGTAATAAAAACGAAGTGATACTGGAGGGCGATCCTGAAGATCTCGAAAAAATAGAGACTGTTGTTTCGGGCAGCAAACTTAGAATTAAAACGGAAGGAGGCTCCTGGTCATGGTGGGAAAGTATGGGAAAAATTAAGGCTACAGTAACCTTAAAGGATTTTACTGGATTATCGGTAAGTGGCTCTGGTGATGCAACGAATAAAGGTACACTGCGCGGCGAAGATATTGACCTTGGTGTAAGTGGATCTGGAAATATTGAATTAAATCTTCAAGCGAATGATATCGACTGCGGAATTTCGGGTTCTGGTAGTATTTATTTAAATGGTTCTGGCAAGTCGGGCTCCCTGTCGATCAGTGGTTCTGGTAAAATGGATGCAAGCGATTATGAAATTGAAACCATATCGATAAGTATTAGCGGCTCGGGCGATGCTTCCATCTTCGCTACCAAAGAAATAGATTCCCGCATCAGCGGTAGTGGAACAGTCCGCTATAAAGGTGATCCAGACAAAATCTCGAACAGAGCTTCGGGTAGTGGTAAGTTGAAGAAGATGTAGGTTGGGTAGTGCGGTAGTGTCGTAGTGCCGAAGTGCGGTGGTGCGGTGGTGCGGTGGTGCCGTAGTGAGGTAGTGCGGTGGTGCGATAATTACACAGTGTTGTAGTGCGGCAGTGCGGTAGTGCGGCAGTCTACTTGTAATAACATTTTAACTTCAACACTCCAACACTTCAACACTCCCAGACTTCAACACTCCAACACTCCAACACTCCCAGACTCTATTTCTTCTTCCTCATCAGCTCAAACATGTCCCACATTTTAGGGCTTACGGCTTCCATCATATTAAATTCACCGGCGCCTTTGAGCCATTCACCTCCATCGATGGTAACCACCTCACCATTAATATAGGCTGAGAAGTCAGACATAAGATAGGCTGCAAGGTTGGCTAACTCCTGATGTTCGCCCACTCTACCTACCGGAATACGTTGTACCGGATCGAGCTTTTTAGCCAGTTTGCCAGGTAATAGTCGGCTCCAGGCACCTTTAGTAGGAAATGGCCCGGGAGCAATGGCATTAGAACGAATATTATACTTTGCCCACTCTACCGCCAGCGATCTTGTTAAGGCAAGTACACCAGCTTTAGCGCATGCCGAGGGCACAACGTATCCTGAACCGGTATAAGCATAGGTTGTGGTAATATTAAGGAATGTGCCCGGTTGCTTTTTCTTTATCCAATGCTTGCCCATGGCCAGTGTAAAGTTTGAAGTACCTCGAAGCACGATATCGATAATTATATTGAAGGCACGATGCGATAATCGTTCGGTAGGGCTTACGAAATTGCCGGCGGCATTATTGAGCACACCATGTATCTGGCCAAATTCTTCTTCGGTTGCTTTTATAACTTGCTCCACCTGATCGTACTCGCGAACATCACAGGCTAATGGTAATACACGTCCTCCGGTTTCTTGCTCCATTTCTTTGGCTGTTTCCTGTAGCACATCGAGCTTTCTACTAGTAATAACCAGGTTAGCCCCCAATTTCAGCATATAGGTACCCATCGATCTTCCCAATCCGGTTCCTCCACCTGTAACAATAATAGTTTTCCCTGCTAAAGCATCTTCTCTGAGCATTCCTTCATTAAACATAATAATGTGTTTTAGTATTTGATAAACTAATTATACATGATTTAACCGAAAATATTGCGGCCAGATGGTAGGAGTTTTTTATATACTTGGATTAATTAAAGAATAACGGCCTTCGGTATGTTATTTGCTTGACATTAAGTCTAATTCTTAAACAAGATATAATCGATCAATATATATTTGTAGTATCTAAAAATCCAGATTTCTATGTATTCATTCTTAAGAATCTCTCTAATACTCTTAGCTAGCTCAATCTTGATCACATCCTGTGTTGTGCCCAAAAAACGCTTCGATGAATTACTGACTGAAAAAGTAAAAATGGAAGGTGAACTCGCTGACCTCAACACCAAAATGGAGTTACTAGAGGCTGACATTGCTGAGCTCGAAGAGAACCTAAAGTCAACAACATCTGAAAAAGAAACCATTGAAAAAGAATTAGGCGAGAAAAAGCTTGCACTAAGTGAGCTACAAGCCGAGCATGATAAATTACAAGGCTACTACGATAATGCCGTTAATAATAGTAGTCGCTTAAACCGAGATATTGCTGAGCAGCACAATCAGTTAATGGCGCTCCAAAAAACCTTAGAGCAAGCGGAGTACGATAATAACATCCTGGCGGATAGCCTTGAAAAAAGAGAAGCGAAAGTCGCTGAGCTAGAACGGATTCTAAACCAAACACAATCGGCTATTCGCGACCTTAAAAATCTGGTTACCGATGCCTTAACAAACTATGGATCGCAAGACTTAACCGTAGAACAACGGAATGGCAGAATCTATGTATCTCTTTCCGAACAACTATTGTTTAAATCGGGAAGTACGGCGGTAGATCCAAAAGGTCAGCAAGCACTGTCTCAGCTCGCCAATGCGATTAAAGATGATGATATCAGAATTCTGATTGAAGGACATACGGATAATGTCCCTGTGAGCAGTCAGTCGAAATATATGAACGACAACTGGGACTTAAGTGTGATGCGTGCTACATCGATTGTAGATATCCTGCTCGCTAATGGCGTCAATCCAACGAATATTACCGCCGCCGGACGTGGCGAACACGATCCTGTTGCACCCAACGATACTAAAGGAAATAAAGCTAAGAATAGACGGACGGAAATCATCCTTACCCCCGACTTCTCTGCATTAATTGAAGCACTAGACGAGCAGTAAGAAGAGTTAAATGGGTTTATCTATTGGTATTGGTGGCGTAAGCAGGGCTGGAAAAACAACGTTATCTAATTATATTTCCAGCCTCTATCCGAAGAAGAAGACTTTAGTTATTTCAATGGACGAGTTTGTCCATGATGATTCGGAAATTCCTAAAGTTAAAGATCGTATCGACTGGGAATCACCTGCCTCTGTTAACTACGCTGCAATCAAAGCAAAAATCCAGGATAATCTCGATAAGTACGACATAATTATCACAGAAGGCATTCTAATATTCTATTCCGAGGAAGTAAATAAACTCTTCGATAAGCGCATATTTATTGATATTCCTAAATCGTTATTCTATATCCGCAGGCATAGTGATAAACGCTGGGGCGAAGAACCAAAATGGTATATCGATTATGTCTGGGAGAGCTACCAGAAGTACGGTAAGCTAAAAGAATCGTTTAATGAAACCCTCTACCTCAGCGGCAGTGATTCATTTTCAGCCATACTCATCGATGAGTACCTATTTAAAATGGATTAAACTATTGCTTGCTCTAAATCTGCAATAAGATCGCTGGCATCTTCTACACCTACACTTAGCCTAACCAGTGAATCAACCACACCGGTCTTTTCACGCTCCTCCTTTGGAATTGATGCGTGAGTCATGCTAGCGGGATGACCGATCAAGGACTCTACCCCTCCCAGCGATTCTGCGAGTGAGAAGATTTCAACCTTTTCGACAATGCGCATCGATTTCTCAAGGCTGCCATCCTTCATCGTAAACGACAACATCCCTCCAAATCCTCTCATCTGTTTTTTAGCAATATCATGGTTAGGGTGATCCTCAAAACCTGGCCAATAAACATTTTCTACCTGAGGATGTTGTTTAAGGTATCTCGCTATAGCCTCACCATTTTCACAATGGCGTTGCATACGAAGGTGAAGTGTCTTTATACCACGCAAGACCAGGAAACTATCCATTGGTCCACAAACCGCACCGCTACTATTTTGTAAAAAGTATAATTGTTCTGCCAAGGCATTATCATTACAGACTAGGGCTCCCATAATTACATCAGAATGTCCTCCCAAGAACTTCGTTACTGAATGCATAACGATATCCGCTCCCAGATCTAGTGGATTTTGTAAGTAGGGCGTTGCAAACGTATTATCAACCGCCAAAAGGCATTTATTGGCTTTAGCTAACTCACTTATCGCCTCTATATCAATTATATTTAACATAGGATTGGTTGGTGTCTCAACCCAAATTAAGCGGGTATTCTCGTTAATATAAGAAGCCACCTTGTCTACAGACTCCATTCCCGTAAAGTGAAATTTAATGCCGTATTTGGCAAACACTTTGGTAAAAAGCCTATACGATCCTCCATAAAGATCACTCGTTGATACCACCTCATCACCTGGGTTCAACAACTTAACCACAGTATCAATCGCCGACATACCCGAGGCAAAGGCTAGTCCATACTTACCGTTTTCTAATGCAGCAAAACTCTTTTCAAGTGCTGCCCGAGTTGGGTTACCGGTTCTTGAATATTCAAAACCTTTATGCTTACCAATGGTTTCTTGAACATAGGTAGAAGTCTGAAATATTGGGGTCATAATGGCCCCGGTCGTTGGATCTGGCTCCACCCCGGCATGGATGGCCTTGGTTGCGAATTGATGATTATCGTGATTCATATTACTAAAGCTTTTACTTGGTTGAAAAAGTTCACTAAACTAGTATTATTGTTGAAGGTCGACAATGATTAAATCACTAATATATTTGTCTACATATCAAGATTATTAAATTTATAAATTATAACGGACCCAGAATTTACTAAAACAATGCTTTTCAATTTTGCCTGAGTTGAGAAAAACGATTATTAAGGATAGACAATACTTTAAATTTAGTCTATACGGTTTTCTAAAGAACTTGAGGTTCTACGAGCCATTCCTGATTATCTTTTTATTGCAAAAGGGGTTCACTTATCTTGAGATTGGTTCACTCTACGCGATTCGGGAAGTGGCCCTAAATGTCTTTGAAATCCCTTCGGGAATTATCGCAGATACTTTAGGAAGAAAGTGGACATTGGCATCGACCTTCTTAATATATATTGTATCGTTTCTCATTTTCAGTTTTGCAGAGGGCTATTTACTCTTTAGTGTAGCCATGGCTTTTTATGCCCTTGGAGACGCAGCCCGTTCCGGCGTAAACAAGGCATTAATAATTCGATATCTTGAGAAAACAGATCAAGCACATCTAAAAGTTGATTATTATGGGCATACCCGTTCATGGTCTCAGTATGGGAGCGCTCTATCTAGTTTGGTAGCGGGCGCACTGGTGTTCTTTAAAGGGAACTTAAACGGCATCTTTCTATTTTCGATTATCCCCTATCTTCTCGATTTCTTTTTGGTAAGCTCCTACCCAAATAATCTCGACGACCATGTTAAGTCATCGGTATCCATAAAAGACCGCTTTGTAACGCTGGGAAACACCTTTAAAATTACCTTCAAGAATTTGACCTTGCTCAGGGCGATGACAAATACTTCTATTTATACAGGTTTATATAAGAGTATGAAAGACTTTATTCAGCCTTTTCTCAAAACCTCTCTCGCGGCTATCCCAGTGTTGATGTACCTTAACAACGAACAAAAACTTTCTGTGCTCATAGGTATAACTTATTTCCTGATTTTTGCGGCAAGTGCAATCAGTTCGAGGTTTGCAAAAACAATTAGCGAGAAACTGGGTGGCCAAAGAAGGGTATTAAACATTAGTTTAATTGTCGGGGCTATTCTTGGTATTATAAGCGGTGTTCTGATGAGCTCTTTTCTATTACCAATGTTAGTAGTTCCGCTATTCATCATACTTATAATAATTGAAAACCTTCGTAAACCTGCAGCGGTTAGCGAAATAACAAGTGGCGTAGATAATGTTGCCCGCACCAGCGTACTCTCTATTCTCTCTCAGATGTCCTCAATCTTCGCTGCCGTTTTCGTTCTACTGATAGGCTTGATTGCCGATTCCTTTAATTTAGGATACGGAATTGCTGCAGTAAGTGCCATTTTACTGCTTAGTTTACCTTTATCATTAATACGATCGACGCGATAACCCTATTCGCGTGGTGTTCTAATCTCTTGCCCTAAAAAGATAGCATTTAGAAACAGACGATTAGTCCCATACCATGATCCTCTGAAATTAGGATTATCGGCAAACATCACCACTCGCCCACTACCTAAGCCACTTACAATTAACGATGCAGACGGAATTAAGAAATCATTCAGATTCTTCTCGGTAATAAAACCATCAACATGTGGCTTCTTCGTATATTTTGCTACGGTTGAATAGGGACTTTTACTTGGTGCTAACCAAACGTTGCTATTACGATATACCGGTATAGTTTTATCGTGATAGCCGAATGCTAAGGGGTGAGTCAAGTCGAGATCAACCTTGAAAATAGCGCCTCCTACCCGTTCTTTACCCGAATTCTCTGGAGCTGTAACATAGGGCAATCGTTCTGGGACTTCCTTTTTGGCATCTTTTTTATCGTCCTTGTCCTTCTTAATCAAAGTCTCAGAGACCAACTTGTTTTTTATAGCCCATTCAGAAGCGCCTCGAATCGTAATTAGTGTATTCCCATCCTTTACCCAGGTTTTAATTCTTTCCAGCTTGACGGAATCGAGGCTATTATAGCCACCCGATACCATTACCAAAACATTATAATTCTCTAAGTCAGCCCGATTAAACATAGTCAGACGAAGCTTAGTAATAGGCATATTTACGCGCGTATCGAGGAGATGCCATACTTCACCCGCCTCGTAAGAAGAAACCCCTTCACCAATTAGCATTAGGGCTTTAGGCATGTCGATGGTGCGGATATTATTACTGCCCAAATCAATGCCACTCGAGCTCATACTGCTGCTCACGGGAAAAATAGCTCCGGCATATTTATCTAGCCCAGTAACCATAAGATTAAATAATGAATCTGCACTAATATTTTGTCGATTAGCATGTACAAAGAGGCTGCCATAATCGAAATACTGTGACTTCCCTCCAGCATTAATCGTAAAAGGTTTAAAAGCAGAATTTACAATCACCCCGTGTGACTGTAGGTAATAAGTGAGACTAGGTGCACTATATTCATCCCAAGAGATAATATAACCAAGCTCTCCCTTCTCAAGTTTATCGTTTAGGGGCACATTGCTCGCTATTGTAACTTCTGCTCCGCTATTAACCGACCCGGTTACTGCAGCGTATTTCATATTATAGAAGTTGGCCAAAGACCAGGCAGAAGCATCGTAATATACACTATCCGCATACTCACGGTAAGTTTCAAAAGCCGATTGAATCATACGATACTGCGGCTGATTAGTCGGAACTACAAAAGCCTTCCCAGGTCGATAGGTATAACCAGATCTGCTAATTGTACCACCCAATTCATAAACCTTTACCCGGTGCAATAAGAGCTTATCGATAAATGCTCTGGTTCTACCTTCATCGAAATTATCACCAAAAACGTAAGCTGTAGTTTTCGATTTACCTGCATTCGATAGCGCACTCTTAAAGAAGTCTTTTTGGTAGTCATATAAAAGAGATTTGTTCTCTACAGCAGCCTCTACCGTGGCAAGGCTCGAGGTATATTGATTGCGAATAGTGAAGGCAAATGTAATTTTACCAGTTGGCGTTTTTTGAACCAACCCTCGGGAACTCGCTTGTTCAAATAACAGTGCTAAACCCCCTTGCAAATCGGGATAAGAAGAACCGTATCCGGGGTAAGTACCATCGAACGATTCCTTAGTATAGTAAAGCGAGCCAATTTCGTCGAGGCGCTTAGAATAATAGGTTGCAAAAAGATCATTAAGTGTAGTATAGTTCTCTTTCGGCATAATTGGGTCCTTAGAGGCATTTGGCTTCATTGGCTCAAAGAAATAGGTACTATTTGTTCCCATTTCATGAAAATCGGTAACTACATTAGGGTACCACTCATGATACCAATTTAGTTTACCTCTACTTTCCGGGTTTATGGCCAACCACCAATCACGATTTAAGTCAAACCAAAAATGATTCGTTCGGCCACGCGGCCAGGCCTCATTATGTTCAGCATCGAGAGGATCCTCTACCAGGGGATTTCCCTTATACTGATTTGCCCATTGCGTATGGCGATCGCGACCGTCCGGGTTAATGGTTGGGTCTACAAAAACAACAGCATCTTTAAGGTATTTTTCAATTTCTGAACTGTTCGATGCCGTAAGTGTGTACGCTGTAAGCAAAGCAGCCTCTGAGCTCGATGGCTCATTACCATGAACATTATAGGCCAGGTTTATAAATACAGGAAGATCGGCTACCGAAGGTTTAGTGGCCTTAGGATCTACAAAGCTCAGGTGACGTTCTCTGATTGATTCTAAATTATTAAGATTGTTCGTACTAGTTATAGTAAGGATTACCAATTCACGTCCTTCATGTGTTTTACCATAACGAGTTATTAAAGCCCTATCCGACATCTCAGCAAGTTTTTCCAGATAGGCGACAATGCGATCATGGCGCGTATGCTGACTTCCGATAGGATAACCTAAAAACTCTTCTGGCGATGGAATAGATTCGTTGAAAGGCTGGTATTTCCCGAAGAAATAAGATTGCGCGTGCGAAGTTGAAACCCCACTAAGAATTGCGGCTGCAAATAGAATCTGAATTAGTCTCATATTAATATTATTTAGGTTAATAAAAATAGGGAGCAATAGACCAAATACTGCACCCATCAGATAGGTATGATACCTTCTGTATAATTGTTTTTTATTCGAATCAAGATAGATTTCATTAGAAGTATGATTCTCAACTTAATTTAGATTATCTTATTAGGTAGAATGCTTAATCGATAACAAGAATTATGAAAAAGATCATTAATTATTTCTTACAAGGCGTATTGTATGCGGCACCTATTGGTATAACCGTTTTCATTCTTGTGCAGCTTTTCTATCTAATGGATAACATCTTAAATGAACCCATTAGAAACCTTCTTCAAATTGACTTTCCTGGATTTGGAATAATCTTAATGATCACATTACTGGTGCTTATTGGGATATTAGGCCAGTCGATTTTTGCAAACCCATTCAAACGCTTGTTTAATAGAATAGTTGAACGTACCCCATTTTTACGATTGATCTACTCGACGATCAATGATTTAATAAAAGCTGTTGTGGGGAATGATAAAAAGTTTGACAAGCCCGTTCTGGTTACGATGAATGTGGAAGCAAATATTAAGAAAATTGGATTTTTAACAAGGGAGGAACTGGATCAGTTGGGCGAAACTGAAATGGTGGCTGTATATTTCCCCCATTCCTATAATTTTTCGGGAGAGTTATTTATTGTGCCTAGAAATAACATAGAGCATATCGACATCAATTCATCTACTATGCTAAAGTTCGTGGTGTCTGGCGGTGTATCGAGTTTATCTGCAACTAGTTCTGGCCACAAAGCTTCGTAGTAGCAATTCAAGTATATTTTATTACCGCTCGAATAACTTTATCCTGCCATTATAGAAAAGTACCCGGTAACTGATAGATACGATCACTAAATTTAAGCAAATCCTAAATAAACTTATATGGCATCCTCATCTCATCTAACCAAAATTGGTTCTTTAGCACTATTTCTGAGTTTCATCTATATCATGGGCTGTCAAGAAAAGCCCAAAACGGTTATCCCAGCATGGACACCTTACGACGAATCTGCAGAAATTGCAGCTAACGCCGACAATGAATCAATCCGATTACGATATAAACTGATTCAATCGCAAGTAACAGATAAAAACAAAATGCTGAAAAGCAGAATAAAATAATTCAAGCAGAAAATGAAAGAAAAACAG
>CBDUMS010000065.1:0-21331 GCA_965368405.1 uncultured Cyclobacteriaceae bacterium | reverse complement strand
TACGATACCCAAACGCGTTCATTACTTCAGACCGATCAGCAATTTCCAACAGTGGGTAGTTTAACGGAAGGGTTTAAGCAAAATGAAGACGGTTCTTTCGATGTCTTCTTTTCACAAAACCCTAGACCAGGTCAGGAAAATAATTGGTTGCAAACCATTCCCGGAAAAAGTTTTCTAGTGATCCTTCGTGTTTATGGTCCCTTAAAACCATGGATTGAAAAATCATGGAGGCCAGGTGAAGTTACCCTGGTTAAATAAAATGATTGTTGCACTCTATTTTAAGTCTCAATAACTTCTAATGATATGAAAGTTAAATATGCCCTTTTTGTATTACTACTCTTTGCAAGACTAGGTTACGCACAAGATACTACACGCACCGAGACCATTTCTCCGGATACAATAATTATTGAACGTGTGCGCGTAGATACGGTATACCTACCAAGCCCGGCTCTGGAGTCAAAAGCAACACCGCCGCCTGAACAAGCGAACAGTAAAAAAGCCTATTTTGGGGGCTATGCTAACTTCTCTATAGGGAAATATACAGTCATTGGTTTTCAACCCTTGATCGCCTATAAGCTATTTCCAAAGCTTTCAATAGGCGGAAAGGTTTTATACCAATATTATAAGAATAAAAATTTATCACCGGCGCGAGAAGGTTCGCACTTTGGTATTGGTGCATTTACGCGACTCAGAATTGCTCGGAGGTTCTATGCACATCTTGAGTTTTCGGAAATGAATTATAAGATATATGATGCTTTGGGTGAGAATAGTAGACGTGAATGGATTTCATTTTTGTTTGTAGGAGGAGGCTATAGCTTACCGATATCAAAAAATACTTCTTTAAATGCTGAGGTCTTATGGGATGTGCTCCAAGATGATGACTCTCCCTATAAAACTGTAGAGCCTTTTTTTAATGTTGGTGTTACGGTAGGATTCTAAGAAGCCAATGTAAATTTGAGCGGATTAATAAATCAGTTGTTAAGAATTGAAATGGTAAAAGCCAAAACTGTCATTACAGCAATTCTGATGCTGGCCCCAATTTTTGGAATTGCTCAGGGACTGTTAACTGATATGCGAAAAATTCTTATCCGCAATGTTGTGGTTATTGATCAAACCAAAAAAACAGAAGATCTAACCGTTAACATTCTCATCAAGCAAAAAGTACTACATCTGATAAGTCAGGATGAGATTGCCTTAAAGGAAGCGAATATTACCTTGGATGCAAAAGGAGGATTTATTCTGGGTAACCTTGAAGTAGGAAAACCCGCTAGTTTCATTATTCTTAATCAGGATCCGCGGCTTAATGCAGATGTTATTCTCGACACTAAAGTGCATGCTGTTTTTGCATTTAGAAATGGAGAGGTGGTATTAAATAAACTAATTCGGATAGATGCTAATCCCAAGGAACAGGTGAGTGGTTGGCGAGCATATTCACCACCACCCATTGCCTTGCCTTTGTCTTACCAAAACACACGTAAATGGAACGTATTTAGGACAAAGCCAATAACAGGGTTGTTGGCAGGTGCAATACTGATGGAAAACACACGCTGGCTTTCGCAAGATAACAGCAATGAAGACCAGATTGGCAGACTAGATCAATTTATTGGAGGTTCTGTTCGTGGTGTTCGCCTTGGTTTGGGTGGTACATTTAATTTTAACAAACCCTGGACTTATGTTTTTTCTTTTGGCTCACGCGCCTATGAACGTGGTTTTGAACAAAGCAGCGAGAGTGAGTTTGTCCTTTACGACTACCGGGTAGATATACCTTTAGGATCAGCTACCTTAACCCTAGGTAAAACAAGAGAAACTTTTTCTATTTCAAGGTTGACAGGGCTGATATTCCTGCCCAGTCAACAAGAGCGAGCATCAGTGGCCGACGGCCTTTTACCAGCGAGAAATATAGGGATTGTTATTAACAACTCCTTTCTTAAGGAGCGAATGACCTGGGCAACAGGTGTATTTAATAATTGGTATGAAGTCGATAAGGCGTTCTCTAATAACCCCACGGTTTTTACCGGACGTATCACGGCCATACCTTATCTATCGGAAGACCAAAGCAACCTCATTCATCTTGGGATTGCAGGGAGGTACTCTAATGCGGCAGGAGGTATCCGCTACAGTGCGAAAACAGAAATTTTCAGTGGCCCGGTTTCAGTTGATACCGATTTGATTGATGATGCTTCATCAACTATGCACTACGGTTTAGAAGTGGCTTGGAGAAAAGGGCCTTTTATTCTTACGAGTGAATATATCCAGTCAAACGTAAGCTCAGCAATCCATAATAATCCAAGTTTTAAGGGCTATTATTTTGTAGCTTCTTATGCCTTGACTGGCGAAATGCGACAATATAATAAACGCAGTGGATTGTTTGATAAAATTAATGTAGCTAACGGGGTTAACTCTGGAGGATGGGGTGCATTGGAAATTTACAGTCGCTGGTCATCCCTTAATTTAAATGATACAAATATTGATGGTGGCGAAATGAACACCTTCTCACTAGGGCTAAACTGGTGGCCATTACTAGCCATTCAAGTGAACATAAACTACCGTTATTCCAGCCTTGATCGGTTTGGAAAAACGGGATCAAATCATGGACTTGTAACACGACTTGTATTTATATTGGAATAGATAATTGAAGCTATAATCATGAATAGATTAATTGATATTGGTATGAATAAAAATTTACCCGTGTCACTCGATTACTTTGAAAGGACACCGTTTGAATTCAATGGCAAGATTGAGAAGATTGATATAGAATATATTGATTAAAAGCGATTATTGGGGTTTGATGTATATTTTGACGAATAACTTTGTCTCTACTAGTAATCTATTTTTTATTATAGTGCTTTTGAGCATTGGCTTAAATCCAAGTGCCAATGCTCAAGATTCACTAAGCAATAGCATTGTTACGGAACAAATATGGCTGGACTATAATATATCCAAACCGCTTTCAGAAAAGGTGAATGTATATGGCGATATTGGAGCTAGGACCATTTTTCCAAATGAGTGGTATAGATATGTGGTAAGGCCATCAATTAGCTATAAACTACCCAAACGGTTTCTCCCGAATTTATATCATAATTCAAAATTAACGGGAGGTATCGGGTTCTTTTTCACTCATAATTTATCAGAATCTAATCGCTTCGAAATTCGGCCTTTTCAAGGACTTGAACTAATGTGGCCCAATCGTCCGAAAATCAATATTAGGCACTATGTGAGATTGGAAGAGCGATTTGATATAGCAACAGCCAATTGGGATAATACATTTGGACTTAGATTTCGCTATCAAGCGGAAATGGTGCTATTTTTAAAAGGCGAATGGTTTAATTTTATGGACGGCGTTTATCTACCTGTTGGGCTAGAGCTTTTCTGGAATCTTATCGGGGTAAAGCAGTTTAATGATGCGGTCAGAATTACGCCCGGTATTGGTTATGAATTTAATCCCGAATGGAGAGGTGAATTAGGTATTGGTTATTTCTATACACGAAATACTGTTGAAGATGTTTTTGGCACAAATGATATTGTTTTTAGATTAAGAGTTTACCATAAATTATTAAAAGAATAAGCGCCTAGCAATTTTTTACTTGCAAAGTAAAAATGAATTGAAAGGCGCAAAGCGTATTGAAATTGACTTTTCTTATAGTTCTTATACTGGCTACGACGGCAGTAGTAAAATAGATCTGTACGAATAGAAAGGGTTTCGAGTACTCCGTACAATCGGTTGATGACTGATCTAAATACGGAATAACTAACTTAGGCCATTTCGAAAAAGCTCCTTGATCCTCAAACGACCGTACTTTGAAGGATCAATATATTCTTTGGAGAAATCTATATTGGAGATCAATACTTCAGCCTTGTTTCTATTGCAGCTCCCATCTACACTGCCGTCGGGTCTGATGAGAGCGGAGGGGAATGTTTGTTCTGCTTTGCAGGTATTGCTCATCGAAATCCAGGAATAATTATTTGCGGCATTGCCCCGCGTCGATCCGGAAATTAACTCACCAAGTTCTATACCTGTTTTATGGTAGTCTGATTTTGATTGGTGGCCATCGTAGAACGAATGAAGTAGTAAATCAACGCCAAGCGCTTTGTATTCCCGAAATAGCTCCGCATAACGCCACTCATGGCAGATTATTAAGCCACATTTGATGCCATTTATGGTAAAAACTGCTTCTTTCGATCCAGCTTTGAAGTGCTTCTGATCAATTTCACCCGGTGCTCCGGCTAAAACCCTTTTGTCGTAACGTACTACAGTTTCGCCGTGATTACTAATTACAAACAGACTATTAAAGGGTAGCTCATCACTCTGATTCTCAAAATAATGTGTACCGAAGACTACATAGGTATCGTATTGATTGGCTGCTGCAGCGATCTTCTCAATGGACTCGGCGATGAGCGGAGTATTTTCACATTCTTTTACATCTATATCTGGATAACCGGTTAGGCAGGATTCAGAAAAATGAATTATTTCTATATTTTGAGCTGCCGCGTCTTCGATTTGCCCAATAATGGAATTACAATTGGTCTTGATGTCGCCCGATGCGGCAAACTGTGCAGTTGCAAGTTTTAGTTTCCCTGCCATATGGAGTTACATTAGAATATTATTCTTAGGCTCAATGGCAGGCGGTATGTCTTCTTCACCTAGCATTTCAAGGAGATCAATTTCTATGGTTCGGCAGAGCGAGAGCATGGGCACGTCGTTTCCAAGACCTTCGAAAGGATTCTCGGAATAGTCGCCCACGAGTTCCATAATTAAATAGACCCATGCGATCAGTACCGTGAACGGTATAGCAATCCAGATACCAAACTCGCCTAGTTTTGAAAACTCTGATACCATCCCAAAGGGAAGCAAGAAAATAAAGATTCCAACAAAAATTGCACTCATGCTTCCATACTGCCGGGGGAGGGGGAATTTTTTAATTCGTTCTGCCTTTCCCTGATGCTCATAAAACTCTTTAAGAATATTTTGCAATGAGATATGTCTGAAGTCTTCAATCAGGTTTTTTTGTCGTAATTGTTGTAGCCTTTGCGACTGTTTATTAATGATTTGGGTAGCAGTATTTTTATAATTAATCAATGTCTCAAAGTCATCTTCTTTGAGAAATTTTAAAAGATTCGCATGCGTATGTTCATCGTCGTAAAGTCCGCTCCCAAGTGTCTTTTTTCTTTGACGGGCCGTACGTCCTACAAATCCTCCCTGTTCCATATGCTCCCAGGAAGTCGGTATTAGAAGTTGACTTCTCAGGGTGTATAGCCAGGCAATATGTCTATAAATTAACTTCTTCTTAAGGTTGTCAAGTTCATCTAGCGAGACATCTTCCGTAGTAAACTGATCAGTTACGTAGGCTAATACAGCACTGCCCCAGGCTCTGCTACTGTTCACTATAGCACCCCATATTTTTCGTGCCTCCCAGAGTCGATCATAGGCTTGATTATTCTTAAAACCAATATAAAATGCAACTGCAGTACCAATTACAGACAACGGTAACCAGGGGATAGTTAGCCAGTCGAAATCGAGATACTCATAAAGAACGACTACAAAAGAGACCCAGGCTGTAATCCAAATGATATGACCACCCGAAAAGTAGAGTATTCCCCTTAAATTGAAATTCTTCTGTATGTACATAATAACCTTAGTTATAGTTGTCCCACCACTGTTCTTGCCTGTGAGAATTTTCTAAAGTTACTACTTCACCAATTTTTGGAGTAATTATTGGATACTTATTTCTTTCAGCTTCGGCTGTAAAACGTTCGATTGGGTCAGTCCAGTTATGAGGTGCTAAAGTAAACCCAGCCCAGTGGACGGGAACTGCCTGAGCGGCTCCTGCATCGATAGCAGCATGCACCGATTCTTCTGGATACATATGAATCTGGTGCCACAGCTCGTTATACTGCCCACATTCCATAAAACCAATATCAAAAGGGCCAAGTCGCTTGCCAACCTCCTTAAAGTGCTCGCCATAACCTCCATCGCCGCTCCAGTAAATGCTGTTGTTTTCTGATTTGAATACCCAGCCACCCCAGAGTGATTTAGCGCGGTCGGTTGTGCCTCGTCCCGAAAAATGCCTCGATGGGGTATAGGTAATTTCAATTCCTTCGAAGCTTGTGTTTTGCCACCAATCGAATTCAGTAATTTGTTCATGAGGCACGCCCCAACGCTCCAGATGCCGCCCGACACCAAGACCAACAAAAAAAGTATCCGTTTTTGACTTTAGTTTTCTAATGCTTTTTAAGTCCAAATGATCGTAATGATCGTGGGTTAGGAGAATCGCATCTAATCTGGGTAACGAATCAATTACCTCAAGGGAGTTTTCACTAAACCGCTTCGTTCTAAAGGGTCCAACCGGCGAAGCATCCGGACCTAACATCGGATCGATCAAAAGATTCTTTCCATTGAATTGGAGAAGAAGTACGGAATGTCCGTACCAGATAAATTTTGGGGCTTTGTTCGGTTGGGTAAAACTTTCCTTATCAAAAGGGATAATGGGGATAGGAGTTTTGGGGGCTCTTAACGCTCTTCCTGTCAGCTGTTTTTTGATTAGTCCCGGCATGGTCTTTAAGCTAATACTCATTGTTGTAGCAATGAGGTTAACAAATTTTCCATCTTGCCAGTTATCAGACTTACTGTAACGAATCAGATCTTGTTTACCAGGCCTTGCACCAAACTGAATATGATATCGTACATATAAATTTATTGAGACTATCAATACTAGTATTGATCCCAATATCCACCAAATTGCCATAGTACGTGTTGTTTTTATTGAAGTCAGCCGATTAGGTTAGCTTCAATCTTTATCTTCTGCTAATTGTATAATGTCTTTTGGATCGATAATGTTCCTTGGGTAGCCTTTTGAAGTTGCATTTATCATCGATAATCCGATTTGGGTTGTTGTTACTACAGAATTAGGTGCCAAAAACTTAACCAGTTTCACAAGCCACATAAAGTAATCATACATAAACTGATACGATTTTGTTCTCGACTTTATACCCCTGTGAGGGATAATCATTCCTGGTCGATACATGAAAGCTTGCTTAAAGCCCATCTTAACTAAATCGTTTTCGGTTTTACCCTTTACCCTGGCCCACATCATCCTGCCTTTTTCTGAGGAATCTGTGCCCTGTCCGGACACATAAATAAAAGTGAATTCATTATCCGCTGCATAAATTGCTTTGGCAAGCGCCAAGGTATAATCGTAAGTAATTTTATTATACTCTTTCTCGTTTAACCCTGCAGCACTTATACCCAAACAGAAGAAACAGGCATCGTAACCTGTTAATTGATCTTTAATAGGAGAGAAGTCCGAAAAATCGCTATGTACGATTTCTTTAAGTTTCGGATGCTCCATTTTAAGCGAAGATCTACCAATCGCCAATACCTGATCAACGTCTTTATGATCAAGACATTCTAAAAGAGCGCCTTGGCCAACCATACCACTAGCTCCTGTTATTATAACTTTCATTTTTATGGGGTTAAGTTGAGGATTGTCATTTCACTATTTGTTCCAACTCGCATAGGAGGGCCAAAAGTACCTGTTCCTTCCGAGACATGAACTGCAGTATTATTATAATAATGTAAACCAGTATTATATTCAAAAATTGCTTTGGCAACCATGGTAGCTGGAAACATTTGCCCTCCATGGGTGTGCCCTGCAAGATATAAGTCTACACCAGCCTCATTCGCATATTTAATCCCCGCAGGTCCATGATGTAGTAGAATAAGTGGTTTGTCTTTATCATACGCTAATGATTCAAGTGCAGTTTTAACGCTTATACTGCCACCTCCTGAATGCATATCATAAGTCGTGCTATCTGCAGGCATATGGTTTAGACCAATAATCTGAAGTTCATTCCATTCTACTACTTTATTGGTAAGTACATTTACACCGATCGCTGATAAGTAATTCTTGATGGCATCGACTCCAGTATACTTATCATGATTGCCCTCTACAAAATAGATTGGTGCCTTCAAGTCCTTTAAAGGACGCATGCTTTCTTGTTTTAGTTGAATTTTTCCATCCAACAGATCACCTGTAAAAAACACAAGATCAACATTGGCACCATTGATTCGGTTTACAAGTCTCTGTAATGTTTTACCGCCCCTATAATGGCCAAGGTGCGTATCGGTAATATGCATTGCTTTAATTGACTTGGTGAGTCCGGGAATAGCAATTGTTTTCTCAGTAATTCGGGTATGGCTGGCATTCCAGATACCATAGATCGAGATCAAGAGTGCTAATGATACAGCCAAAAGTCCTTTTGAAAATATTTCTATACTTACTACAATACCGATTAGGTCGACCAATAAGGTACTTAGCAGAAGATAGAGGAAGAAGCCTAATAAAGTCGAAGCAAGGATATAACCTAAATGCCCGGTCCTGCTTACTGAATTCGTAAACCCCATGGTTCCGAAGAGCATGAAGATTGTTACACCAAATAATATTATGAATAGAACAATCTTTTGGTCGATACCAAAGAAGAAGTCCATTCGGTTAGCCAGGTATATATTAGCTCCTATAAGTATCCCAAAGAGTAAAACAACCCAAAACAGGGCAATTATGTACCTCATGTTAAACGCAAAATAATACCACTGTAAATTTTAAAACATTAGGATACTTGTTTATATGCTGAACTCTTTACCAGTCAGCTTTTCGGATTCATCCCAGAGTTTTTTGGCAACCTCTTTATCGTGCGATTGAGGCATAGAAGTTACCTTACCGGGCTTGCCTTTCATTTCTTTATACCCAGTAGGGCCGAAGTAGTCGCCGCCCTCTACATCTTCTCCCAATGCAGCATAGAGCGTAGGTAAGGATGCATTTGCCGCACTATGCGTAAAGATGGGCTCTAATGGTTTTAACAAGAAAAGCGCAACCTTTGGGATAAACTGGCCCAGGTTGGTCATTGATACACCTGGATGTGCCGAAACAGCAATCATGTTTAAGCCAGCTGCTTCTATTCTACGCTGCAACTCATAGGCGAACATTAGACATGCGAGCTTACTTTGGCTATAGGCTCCCATCTTGGAATAGTTTTTTTCAGCATTGAGATTCTCGAAATCAATTTTGCCAGTCTTGTGTGCATTACTACTAAGGGTAACTATACGAGCATCTTTAGTATTCTTTAGTGTTGGAAACAATAGATTGGTTAAAAGGAAATGCCCAAAATAGTTAACCCCCATTTGACTTTCAAAACCATCATCAGTCTTCGAAAAGGGGGGAATCATAATTCCGGCATTCTCAATTAATAAATCCAAATGGTCATACTTCGCTTTAAATTCCTCCACGAAATCTCGAACCGATTGCAGACTGTTAAGATCGAGTTTTAGTACCTCTAGCTGTGCGCCCGGTACTTTATTCAAAATCTCCTCTTTGGCCGCTTCTGCCTTTACCAGGTTGCGACAGGCCATGATAACCTTTATCTCTTTCTTGGCCAAACCAATAGTCGTTTCGTAGCCAAGTCCAATATTAGCACCAGTTACAATGGCAATCTTGCCTCTTTGTACGGGTACATTATCTAATTCAAATGTCATTCTAAGTTTTTTAGGTTTGTCTATTAGAGATCTTATATAGAGTAGTCGATCTTATAGAAAATTAATTGTATACGTTATACAAATATCCAACGATATTAGGCACTAATCTCGTTCAGTGCACCAACCAGATAATCGATATCTGCTTTTGTAATATAAATAGCAAATGATAAGCGCAACGCATTCAGGTTGAAACTAGTCATTGGTCGGCAGTCTATCTCAAAATCATTAAATAGTTGATTTTTAACCTCTCTAACGTTTTTACCCTTAATCTCAACCACCTGAATAGCCGCTGACTGAGAGTCGAGTGCGGGGGTTTTCAAGATGAGATTTTCGTTTTTGCCAATGCTTGATCTGAAATATTCTTTTAAGGCATAGGAGCGATTAGAGATTTTTTCTGCTCCTACTTTATTTATAAAATCCACGGCAGCGCCAAGACCAAGAACTTCTGGCAAGTTGCGGGTATTATAGTTTTCTAACCTGCGGATACTATTATCGTTATGTCCGCGCGCTACAACCAATGGCTTGAGGTGGTGTTGACTTTCTTTTTTTGCATAAAAGACACCTACGCCTTTTGGTGAAAATAGCCACTTGTGTGAACTGGCCGCATAAAAATCACAACCAAGATCATGTAAATCAATAGAGAACATGCCTGCAGACTGCGCACCGTCGACCGCGACTAGAATACCTTTTTCATGAGCCATTTCGGCTACTTCCTTTACTGGTAAGATCATACCATTGGTATTAACCACATGGCACATAGAAATGATCTTTGTTTTTGGCGTTATAGCGTCTCGATAAACCGCTACAATCTCTTCGACGGTTCTGGGCATTATAGGTAGCGTAGGACGTACTAGTTTTATCCCCTTCGACTCTTGCCACACTTCCCAACAAATGGTCCCGCTACTGTGTTCATGATCGGCAAGGATCACCTCGTCGCCCATTTCTAAGTCAAAGCTACGGGCAATAAGATTCATTCCTTCCGTTGTATTATGAATTAAAGCAATTTCTTCTGAATCCACCTTAAGCAAAGCGGCTACTTTCGATCGAGTTTCTTCTTTTTCGTCATTCCATCCACCCCACATGTACTTAGAAGGAAACCCATCTAACATTTCACGATATTTTTCGGTAGCGCGTTGTACCGGAATAGGCGATGGGCCCAAAGAGCCATTATTAAAATACCTCAGCGATGGGGCAAATTTAAACTCTGCTTTTACTGCTGTCCAGTAATCTTCCTCATTGCTATCGAGTAGCGAAAAATCAGGTAGCTTGTCGAAGTTGGCTCCCAAAGCAGGGACTGCTAATCCTCCCAATAACCCTGTAACTGAAGTTTTTAAAAACGATCTTCTATTTCTTTCATTCATAACCGATAATTTATGATGACAAGATACAAAACAATCTATTGGGCTCATTTCGGAAGACCAAAAAATTCGACGGACAATTCAAATCATTATGTGTTAATAAGTCGATCATCACCTGCAGTTTATTCGTTGTTTAAACTTTAAATATTGCAATTAAATCTTAAAATATTTATTGTTTAATACGTGTATTCATTAATCCTGAGGTAATTTTGATAAGGAATTAACACGCACATATCGGACCCAAAAAAACAACAATCCATGTAAATTTTAGAACACATCATATAGTCCTTCACCCATAAAATAAGATCGATATGACTTCAGGATTAGCCAAAGAAGGGAGAACCAAATTACTGGACAAATTATGGAAGTATCAGTTAGAAGATGGCTTTGTAAGCCGGTCTGCCATTAAGCGAATTGCTGATGAGCTCCAAATTGCTACGATACAAGTTGAAGGGGTATTATCTTTTTATCATTTTTTTCACACAGAACCTACCGGTAGATACACCATTTATCTGAATACAGGAGCTGTTGCCGTTATGAAGGGCTTTAAAGCCGTAAGGGAGGCCTTCGAAAAGGAAACTAATACAAAAGTGGGCTCTGTAGATAGCACAGGAACATTTGGACTTTTCGAAACCTCCTGTATTGGGTTATGCGACTATGAACCAGCTGCCCTAATAAACTTCAGACCATTTATTAATCTAACCCCTGATAGGGTTCATGAAATAATACATGCCTTAAACTCCAGGAAGTCTGTAGATGATATTGCAGATACGGTTATTGACAGGGTGCAGTACGATCTTGGTGACGACTCAGTCTTTTTTAAGCCATACAACCGAGGAGAAATTCTGCAGAAGGGCTTGAAGATGATGCCGGGTGATATAATTGAGGAAATTAAATGGTCAGGCCTTTCGGGTAGAGGCGGGGCCTTTTATCCTACAGGGCTTAAATGGGATATCTGTCGTAAGGGATTAAACTATCAGAAATATATAATTTGCAATGCCGATGAAGGTGAGCCCGGCACTTTTAAGGATCGACTTCTACTTAACAACCATATCGGTTTACTTCTCGAAGGAATGATCCTCGCTGGCTATACAGTTGGAGCCTCTAAGGGCTTTATTTATCTCAGAGCGGAATACTTCTACCTAAAGGAAAAGATCGAAGCTGAAATTGAAAAGTTTCATCAGCTTGGATTACTGGGTGAGCATATTCTGGGAACCGACGATTTTGATTTTGATGTTCGAGTCCAAATGGGAGGGGGTAGCTATGTTTGTGGGGAGGAAACTGCCTTGATACAGTCCTTAGAAGGTATGCGAGGCGAACCTCGAACTAAGATATTCTTTCCAGTCGAAAAAGGGTTTAACTATAAGCCAACTGTTGTAAATAATGTAGAAACATTTTGTGCCGCTGCTCGGATAATTGATATGGGCGGACCTGCGTACCGTGAGATGGGCACAGCCTTGTCTACAGGAAGTAAACTTTTTTCAGTTTCTGGCGATTGCTCCAAACCTGGAATTTATGAAATTATGTGGGGCACTAAGGTTAGTAAGTTGCTCGAACTCTGTGGTGCCGAAGACACCAAGTTTGTGCAATGGAGTGGTCCATCGGGGACATTATTAAACCAGAGTGATTTCGATCGTCAGATTAATAATGAAGATATGCTCTGCGGAGGGGCGGTAACCATATTCAATTCTTCCAGAAGGGTGATAGATGTAATGCGCAATTACACGAGTTTTTTTATTGAAGAATCTTGTGGATTATGTACGCCATGTAGAGCTGGTAACTACCTGCTCGGAAAGAAGATTAAAAGAATACGAAAAGGCAAAGGCGCCTATAGTGATTTAGATGATCTGCGAAAATGGTCGCAAATAATCAAAAAAACCAGTCGCTGCGGACTAGGGAAAACGTCGACCAATTTTATTATTCACGCGCTAGAGAAGTTTCCGGAAGAGATTGAGGCAGAACTAAATGATAACGGTATAGAACTCGAACATGAATTTGACATTAATGACTATACCCAGGACTACGCCGATTTTGCACATAAAATGAATAATCATGGATAGAACAGTTCAGATAACCATCGACGGGAAAGCCATAAATGCTTACGAGGGGCAATTATTAGTTGATGTTGCGCGTCAGAATGGAATATATATTCCCACCCTATGTTACTTCCATAATATCTATCCACCGGCAGCTTCGTGTCGCGTTTGTACGGTTAAAATAAATGGAAGATATGAAACCGGTTGTACATCAAAGGTTTCGAATGCCATGCAGGTAGAGGTGAACACCCCAGAAATCCTTGATCTAAGAAAAGCTAATATCGAAATGCTTTTTGCTGAAGGCAATCATTTTTGCCCGGCATGTACAAAAAGCGGTAACTGCGAGTTACAACGTAAGGGTTATGAAAATGGCCTAGCTATATCTCGTTTCCCACATTTGTTTAAGTCGAGGCCCCGCGATTTTAAATCTAGTCGCATAATTATTGATCATGATCGCTGCATACATTGTAAGCGCTGTGTAGAACGCGTAAAGGCACCGGATAAGCAAGGTGTATTTGCTTTTATTAATCGCGGGCATGATACAGTTGTAGGTATCGATTATACCAATGAGGCCAAGCTGAGTGAGGAAGAAGTTTTAGATGCCATGGAGCTATGTCCAGTTGGTGCAATACTCGTTCGTGGTAAGAGTAATACCAAACCATTTGGGCTCAGAAAGTACGATGTCGATGCCATGATTACCGCTGTGCCAGGTAGCGCCACGCACCAGAAGGTAGAAAGCAATGGTTCAAAAGTTACGGTCGCCACAACTTCGCTGGCAGGATGTTTTGGATGCCATATGTCGTTGCTCGATATAGACCTTGGAATCTTAGAGTTAATTGAGCTGGTTGAATTCAATAAGTCGCCTTTAACCGATATCAAAAAGTTTACTAAGGATTGTGATATTGGCATTATTGAGGGCGGTGTGGCGAACACAGAAAATTATGAGGTTCTAATGGAGTTTAGGAAACGCTGCAAGATATTAATTGCTATGGGAGAATGCTCTACATGGGGAGGTATCCCAGCCATTCGCAATAATTTACCGCTTGAAGAATGTCTTGAGGAAGCCTATATCGACTCTATTACCACCAAAAATGGTAAAACGGTGATCCCTTATCACGAAGACATTCCTAAAATCCTTGATAAAGTCTATTCGCCCAATGAAATAGTGAAAATAGATTACTTTATCCCGGGTTGTCCACCTGATGCTAAGCACCTAATTAAGGTGATTAAAAATGTAATCAGTGGTGAAGAAGATGCCGTAGCCTATTCTGAATTTAAATATGATTAATCGGAACAATTAAAAATAAGTACGATGTCAAAGAAAATAACTATTGATCCTGTAACCCGAGTAGAAGGCCATGGCAAGGTAACAATTACTATGGATGATAAAGGCAATATTGAAGAATCGCGTTTTCATATTGTAGAGTTTCGGGGGTTCGAAAAATTCATTCAAGGTCATGCCTACTGGGAGGTGCCCATGATCGTACAACGATTGTGTGGGATTTGCCCGGTAAGTCATCATCTGGCGGCTGCGAAAGCTGTAGATCAGATTGTAGGTATCGATCATGAGGAGCTTTCTCCAACGGCACATAAGCTGCGTAGGTTGTTACATTATGGTCAGATCTTCCAATCTCACGCTTTGCACTTCTTTTATTTAGCTGCACCAGATTTACTTTTTGGTAGTGAAGATCCTGTTGAGCTCCGCAATGTTGTTGGCGTTGCCCTTCAAGATAAAGAACTTGCCAAGCGCGGCATACTTATGCGGAAATTTGGACAGGAAATAATTAAAACAGTTGCGGGTAAGAAAATTCACGGTATAGCCGCCGTTCCGGGCGGTGTACATAAAAATCTATCGCCTCAAGAAAGAGATTATTTCTTAAATGGCGAAGCTATCCCTTCGATCGATGAAATGATCCAGTGGTCGGTTGACATAATAGATTTTATGAAGGAATACCACAAGGTTCACCAAAATTGGGTCGATGATTTTGCGGCTTATCCATCAGGTCATTTAGGGCTGGTAAATCGTGAAGGAAGCATGGATTTATACCATGGAAATTTACGAGCAATTGATGGATACGGAAATATCACACTTAACGATATCCCTGATTTTCTTTACGCTGATTATTTTTCTGAGGCTGTAGAGCCTTGGTCTTATCTTAAATTCCCATACCTAAAGAATATTGGTAAAGAGGAGGGCTGGAATCGGGTAGGGCCTCTTGCAAGGATTAATGTCTGTGATAGGATTCCGACACCTCTCGCCGAAAAGGAGCGAAAAGATTTTATGGCATATACGAATGGGATGCCCAATAATATGACACTTCATACCCATTTAGCACGACTAATCGAGCTATTGCATTGTGCAGAAATGATGAAAGAACTCCTACATGATGATGATATTTTTGGATCGGAGTTAGTGCGCACCGGAACCCATCGAAATGAAGGTATTGGTATTATCGAAGCACCACGAGGCACGCTAATCCATCATTATCAGGTAGATGATTACGGGATGGTGACAAAATGCAACCTAATTGTCTCCACAACCCATAATAATGAGCCTATGAATAAAGCGGTGAACTGGGTTGCCGTTAATGAGCTAGCCGGGAAAGAAAAAATTTCGGAGTCGATGCTGAATCAGGTAGAAATAGCGATACGCGCATATGACCCTTGTTTAAGTTGCGCAACACATGCTTTAGGACAAATGCCCCTTCATATTCAATTAGTATCAAGCAAAGGAGAATTGATCGATGAAAAATTCAAGTAAAAATCTATTAATCGGTATAGGCAATACAGGCCGGAGTGACGACGGCCTGGGCTGGCGGTTCCTTGATGAAATCAAGAAAGAGCGAAATACGGACTGGGAACTCATTTATCGTTACCAACTTAATATAGAAGATGCAGAACTCGTGAGCAAAGCCAGAAAAGTGGTTTTTGTAGATGCTTATAATAATAAGCTGGATAAGGGGTTTGCGCTGGAGGAATGTCATCCAGTTGCTGGATTTGAATATTCTACCCATGCGCTGAATCCTTGTACCGTAATGGCCTTATGCAATAATCTTTATAAGAATCGCCCGGGATCTCAGGTTTTAAAGATCCAAGGGCATCAATGGGGGTTAAAAGAAGGGCTATCGCCACAAGCCATAAACAACCTGGACAAAGCAGTGAGCTTTTTTAAGCGAAAGTTTTTGGCCTCTGGAGTGAAAGAAAAGAAGGAGCAGAGTTCAGCCGATTGATAAGGCCAGTCGTTCACAATTACTATTTTTCAGAGAGCAGTATCGCTCTTAGAACAGTCTCTGCCGAGCCAGAGCCGAGCCCTATTTTCATGTCCGGATGATACAAAAGACGAATTAACTCTGCATCTACAGCGGAGTAATTGGTGGTTTTTACACTAAATGATCCACTGAAAATGCTATTATCATACCGATCGGAATCTTTTGCGAGGCCTAGCGACTGCGTTAATTCCTCCCGTAATAAATGACGCTGTTCGAGTAAGTTGGCACGTTCAGTGTCCACATACATATTGGCGCGAATAATTTCTTGGCTTGTATTCCAATATACGCTGAATAACCCCCAATTGTTTACTGCTGCAGAAGCGATTTCAGGATAAAGTGTACTATAACTTATGTGATCTCCCAGGTATAAAAAGTAGTTTGACTCTGATTGATCACTTACTATTCTGACCTGAACGTTAGTAGATATTAACTCATTTAATTCATTGATAATCAGGTTAAGTTCAGTAGATAAGGCCGGCGAAGTAACACCTGCCACAAAAATATTTACATCAGTCTCCCACCTTCTGGTAATTTCAGAAGCATTTCCAAATTCAAAGCCTAAGGCTATTTCTTTAAAATAGCCGATTACTTCATGATCAAATGCATTCAATTCATCGACAGTAATTGCAATGGTGGTAGTTCTTTTAACACCTCCAGCGGTTACCTCAACCTCTCCAATAATTGAGCTGTTGTTTGTGAATACGAAATTTGTAGGATCTTCTACTTTGATAATACCTGAACTGGGGTCAATGATAATTGAACCTGCAGGCATTTGTGAGGTGATGGAAAACTCAATGCCCGACTGGTTGGTTTGTACTACCAACTTGCCTACCGAAGCGCCTTTTTGGAGCCCGCTAGGAACTAAAGTTTCAAATGCATTTACACTCAGCCTTACTTCCGGTGGAATCTCCTCTGTTGTACAACTAGCGAAAACAACAAGGATCAGAATCGGTAGTTGCTTTATTTTAATTAATTGCGTTTTAAATCTGTTCCAGTTCACTAATAATCCTTTAAAAAACTAATCTTTAAGATAAAGGTAAAATTCAAAAGCCATAAACGAAATACGATAAATTAATACATAGAATTCCCATTCGCGGTTTCATTCGGGATTTCTTGCATTGCATCCCAATGTTCTACGATTTTACCATTATCATCAAATCGAAAAAAATCCATCGTTACATATTCATCGCCATCCGGCCAAACCTGATGGGTATGGAGGGCTACCATATTTTTTTCAGCCACAGAGCGGACAAATTCAATAGACTTATTAGGGTATTCATGCGCCATGCGATCGAAATAGTCGATAAGTGCTTGTTTCCCATTAGCTACCAATGGATTATGCTGGATATATTCGTCTCCAACAAATAATTCAACAGCCTTTGTTGGATTACCCTCATAGGCCATTTTATAAAAAGCAATGGCATTTTCCTTATTTACGTCAGGGGAGCTATTCATTACTAATTACTTTTCGTTCTCGTAGATTGTATTTATCACCGCGCTTGAGGAAGTAGAACAATTGCTCCTGAGGCAACATTTTAAGATCACTTCCTTCTCTGGACCAAAAATTACCATCATAGATTATTACATAACTTGCACCAATCACCTCGAAATTATCCCCTTGCACCACAACACCAGTCCCTTCATCAATACTAATGCCCAGGAGCTCAGGTCTTTTTTCCAGAATATTAAACATATCGAAATGTCGGTTTCTCGCTATTACATGCTGATCGATTGCAATGTTCGATACGTAACCAAAACCTTCTTCATGGTCGCCCATCATAACCTGGTTGTTCTTTGTATCTCCTCTGGCTAGATATGAGCCTTGAATCGTTGCACCAGCCGATGAGCCGCCAATAACTCCACCTCGATCTAAAACCTCTCTAAACATTATTTCCGATTTTGTATTCTTATATGAATCTACCAAACGCCACTGCCGTCCGCCTGTGAACCAAACTGCAGTAGCCTCCTTAAGTGGTGTGTTGAATGCCTCGCTATCTGCTTCAGAGCGATCTATGGTATGTAATACGGTAACCTTCTTAGCCCCAGCCTCTCTAAAGATTTCGGCACCTCTAAAGTCGTTATCATAAGTTTTGCCTCCACCTGCTGTTGGTACAACAACGATATTAGCTTCATTTCCTCCCGCCAGCTCCATGAACTTTTCGAGAACATCCTGATTCCATCTTCCTCCTCCGACGATCAAAAGCGATCCTTTCTCCGGACCGGTCGTTACTGCTTCGGGTTGCTGCCCATAGCAGAAGGTAGTAATTATGAGTAGACCAATAGTTAATATTGTTTTCATGGGATTTCTAAATTAGTTAAGTTCGATTTGAGATTAAGATTGAGTCTTTTCTTCAATCTGATGAATGAACTCTTGCTTATTATCGAGGTGCAACATTATTATATCCGCTTTTTTCGTTAAACCATATGCTTTGGTTATGGTAACCTTTTCTCTGAGATAGATAATGATATTATGGCCTTCCATCTCACCTAGTAGCCCTATTTTCTGAACCTTTTTATCTTCAACATTATTTGTTGATTGTTCAATACGCTGAATATTGTCATAATCAATCTGGGTGTCGCCAAAGAGTCCGTATTTGATATGTAGTTTTGTGGCAGTGATTTCTGTAAACCGATGCAGCATGGATTTGGTATGCCCGATTAGCTGAATACCGGTATAAATGCTAAGGCCGAATATAACCCAGGCTACAATTGCGTTCCACTTCATTAACAAGAAATGCAAGCCAACGGTTTCAGCAATAAGCACGAAGGTAATGGCGATATAAATTGCAATTATGCCATTTTCGCGATAGGATGAAAACTGATTTGCCTCTATCTTTGGCCGCTTCCAGGCAAAGAGAGCATAATAAATCATCCCGATCTCCGTGGTGAAAATCATCCCAATTTTCTTGCTCTGTAGTACTTCGATAGCACTTAATTGCAGGGTAATGAGAAAGTCGCTTGTTTCATTATTTTGCTTGAAGGCATTTATCATTTTACGCACCTTAATAATAATGAAGCTAATTACGCCTAATTCAACAACAGGCAGAAGGTAATTAGAAATGATGGTAAGATGATAGTTCTGCTGTTCCGGGGTGATTATATTGGCTATTACGAGACCAATAATAAATACAGGCACGGCAGTAATTCTCTTTATCTCGGTATTCCATATAAGTGCCAGGTAGGCTAGCGGAGCAATTAGCGTTAGGTCATATACAATTCCAGTAAATAATACAGGAGAGCCACTAGCTAACGACGAAACGGCTAGTCCAATTGAGATTAACCAAATAGCGATTGGCGTAAAAAATGCTATTAATTTAAGATGGTTCTTTTGTGCGTAATCCATACTATTTTACCCTTCCTTGGCATTCGATTTATATCAAAAATAGGGTAATTAATAGAATTGCTCATTCAGTAAATAAATATGGGCCCTTCGTGTTCGTACGAATTCAGAATAAATACTGTTTTAAGCGCACAATGCTAGACAGCATATAATATTAAGACAGTTTTTAGGCGATTAAAGGGCAATTACATCCCCTTATAAATTTGCTGAAATCAGAATAAATCGATATCTTCATCCCTTATGGTAAAGAGTTATAAAGGTGTTGAACGCGTAAAGGAAAAAAAATCAATCGTAAAACCTGTAGTTGTAGAAGACTATATGGCACGCCGATTAGTAACCTTTAGTCCTGACCAAACAATGGACCAGGTACTGGATTTATTATTAGCTAAAAATATTTCAGGAGGACCGGTAATCGATAAAGATAATAATCTGGTGGGTGTGATATCGGAGGGTGACTGTCTTAAGCAGGTAGTTAAAGGCAAGTACAATAATATGCCTACGCTATCGGGTCATGTTCGAGATTATATGGCAACTGATGTTAAATATGTATCGCCTGATTTGAATATTTTCGAATTGGCGGAAATGTTCCTAAGTATGCGTCTGCGAAGATTTCCGGTTATGAAAAATGGCAAACTGGTGGGGCAAATAAGTCAGAAAGATGTAATGCGCGCCATAATTAAATTACACCATGGCAAATAGTTTGTATTTCTTACAACCCATTTGATTACAATTCGTAAATAGTGAGTATATCTGCATTATAGATTAGCGCATTATTTAATTTACTAACCAACACTAATTTGCTAGCATTTCAAGCTACAACTAATTCTTCTTTTTTATCAAGTCTTCCCATAACAGCCATCTTGTCGATAAGCTGCGTTGAAAGATATTTTGAAAATCATTAACTCAATTTTTACCATGAAAAAACCAATCTCATTACTCTTATTAAGTTTCATCGCACTTGGAGCCTTTGCCCAAATTGATGCGAAACTAATTCAGGATCCTGACGTGTCCGACTCTCATATTGCCTTTACTTATGGCGATGATGTTTGGATTGCGGCCAAGGCTGGTGGCGCAGCAACCCGACTCACTTCTCCTACGGGAACAGAACGTTTCCCACGCTTTTCACCAGACGGAATGCACATCGCCTATACCGCAAATTACGAAGGCAATAGCGATGTCTATGTAATTAGCACAATGGGAGGTATTCCTAAGCGTTTAACTTTTCATGGTATGTACGATAGGGTATTGGGTTGGACGCCCGATGGCAAATCGGTCTTATTTGCATCATCCCGTGAAAGTGGTAGGCAGCGATTCAATCAGTTTTATACTGTTGCCGTTGATGGAGGATCGCCGGTAAAATTACCAGTACCTTATGGCGAGTATGCATCATTCTCAGCAGATGGAAAGAAATTAGCTTATACCGATCGATCGCGGGTAGCAAGAAACTGGAAGCGTTACCGCGGCGGCACAGCTCCTGATATCCTTGTTTTCGATCTTGAAACCATGGCCACCGAAAATGTGACAAAAAATAACGCAAACGATGAAATGCCAATGTGGGTAGGTAATGCTATTTATTATATGTCAGATAATGGTCCTAACAAACGAAACAATATCTGGAAATATGACATTGCATCTAAACAAAATACTCAGCTAACAGAAAGCAAGGATTACGATATTACTTATCCTGGTAATAGCAGCAGCGATATTGTTTATGAAGAAGGAGGTAAGTTAATGCTTTACAATATTGGAAGTAATTCCAGCCAGGAAGTCAAGATCCAGATTGTCTCTGATCAGATGTCTAT
>CBDUMS010000064.1:0-21509 GCA_965368405.1 uncultured Cyclobacteriaceae bacterium | reverse complement strand
TAGAGGAGCTTATTTACAAATCACATTTTCTAATGACCTAGATCATTGGACTAGATTGTTATACTAACGACCTTCATAATCTCAAATCAACTCTACGATGGGACTACTTGATATCTTTAAGAGGAGAAGTATGTGTACTCTTCTGATAATCGTCGTGAGTTTATTTTTATCGATAAGTTGTGCGCCTGATTTATATCCTAGCCAATATTACGGCAAGGGACTTAGGGTTAAAAAGAGTGATAAATCAAAATATAAAAAACAAATACAGCAATTCGATAACTGTAGTATGTTTAAAAGAAATTAAAAGCTAGTAAGGACTAATTAAATCACTGGCATCTATTACTCCTATCTAGCCTATTTTACTTTTCCAATATGCTAACTATTCTGCCATTTATAATTTCTGACAAGTTCCAGTTGTAGAGTTTAGGGTCTGTTGTACTGTAGAACGCAACAATAACGGCATCAAGATCTTTGTGATATTTGGCAAAACTCTGATATCCTGGAACCCAGCCGCCATGTTCATATTCGTAAACGGAGGAATAGATTTCTTGCTCACCTTCATCAAATACAGATCCATCGTTTAAGGCCCTTAAGAAAGTACCCACATCTTCTGCTGTGGCTAGCATGCCATGTTCATCCGATTTTAAATCATAGGGGTGTCCTACATGATAGCCACTCATCACATCATCGATATTCACTTCCTTGAGCGACCCATAGGTATTATTCAGATTGAGCCGTGTTAAGATTTCCTCCTGAATGAATTGGTAGTTATTATAGCCGAGGGTGTTATCCATTATTTTACCAAGCAATAGGTAATTCGTATTACAATACTCATAGTCTACGCCGGGTTCAAAGTTTGCCGGTTTGTCCAGAATTAATGCAAGACTTTCTTCATAGCTCTCGGTTGGAGCAGCCCAAAAATTCGGAGCATCTGTAAAATTGGGAATGCCACTTCTATGCTGTATCATCAACCTCAAGGTGATTCTATCCGCGTTTTCAATTCTTCCTTCCAGCTCGGGTAAATAATCGACGATGGTTTTATCTAAAGAAAGACGTCCATCGCTAACTAATTTGGTAACCGCCACAACATCATATAGCTTTCTGATGCTGGCAATCTTAAATAGTGCTTGCGGTTTGGCAGGTATCTTGGCTTCGCGATCGTGCCAGCCAGCAGCAAAATATTGAGGTGGTTTATCAGCTTGGTCTACATATACCACCATTCCTTCAAATCCATAACCAATGGCCTCATCTAACTGTTCCTGAACCGTATCCGGGAGCGGTCGTATCCAAGCCCATGCCAAAAGCCATGGTACAAAGAACAATGAAGTGATAGTCCCAATGAGCAATAAAGCCCTGATTATTTTTGTTGTAACAGTAACTTTTGTCTTGTTAGTGTTTTTCATTATTCATTGAATTTAAGCAATCACGACAACAACGTTACCTTTTTAGGTGCAAATTAGCATATCGATACGTTATAGCAAGATTTCCCAAGGGGAGCTAAGAGTTAATAATAGTTAAAGCTTTATACAATTCCAGTGCCTATTTATAGTTAAGCATTTTTATCAGGCCGAAAAGATAATCAATCCTTTAAAGAATCAATGCAGAAGGCACTATCCCTAAATGTTCTCTTTCGTATAGATAGTGAGGGGCATTTTAAGATCTTCTACGGCTTCACGTGCTACATTACGCTTATAAAATGCCCGAATTGCCTCCGACCCCTGTCCTGCCGGATTTTGGTCAATAACGAAATCTACAACGCCCGATTGCAGAGCCTCGCGGTTCTTATCCACTAAATCGAAGCCAAGTATTCTAAACTCGCCCTTAACAACATTCATGGCCTCCCCTACTTCATTCGCTCTTGAGTTGGGCACAAAAATATGCATTGGTGTACCCGATTCAGTTAATTTTCGGGCTTCCTCAACGAGAATATCGAAATTCTTATTAAGCCCGATTTCATGGATTGAGCATTCATCGAACTCCTTATCGTCGATAAATTGCTTTAGCCCATCTACCCGCTCTTCAATTGTTTTATTCAGACTGTCAAAATCATTTATCAATACAACATAAATGGGGCAACCCTTCGGATAACCCAGGGTCAATAACTTTGCCGCGAGATATCCGCCTTGTCTCGAATCTTGTCCGATAAACGCAATAGGTTTTACATCCGACAAAGTGGAATCTACGAATATATACGGGATTGAGCGTTCATCTAATTGGTTACATATATAGTACGATTCAGCTTCGAGTATGGGTGCCATTACCACGCCATCGGGTTGAGCAGCCAGCAAGGCATCGGCCTGCTTCTTAAAGCTATTAGGGTTATGGCGGTCGAAAGCGAAAGATGAAACCGACATACCAATCCCTGCAACTTCGTTAATTTCAGCTATAATCCCCTGGTTAAGCGTTTGCCAATACTCGTTGTCATTCGGCAGTAAGATTGCTATCTGGTTTTCTTGTTTCATGCGCAATCCTCGGGCTATCACATTGGCACTATACTTACCCTCACTGGCAATTTTTTCTACCTTCTCGCGGGTACTCTTGGCTACCTCACCTCGCTTATGAAGCACGCGATCAACTGTGCCAATAGAAACTCCGGCTTGTTTAGCTATCTCTTTTATCGTAATCCGCTTCATGCTGAAATATAAGTCAAATCTCTTTGTTTTTTAATAATTCTTAGTCACTTTTGTAATCACCGTGTACGTACACGGTAAAGATAATCAAATTATTCAATCAAGATCAAGAAAATGAAAAAAGTAGTAACCTTCGGTGAGATTATGCTCCGATTAGCTCCTCAGGGCTTTTTGAGATTCTCTCAGGCTAATAATTTCGATGTAGTTTATGGTGGTGGCGAATCTAACGTTGCCGTTTCACTTGCTAATTATGGTGTACCTGTAGATTTCGTAACAAGACTTCCTAAAAATGATATTGGCGAATGCGCTTTAATGGAAATGCGTAAACGTGGAGTTAGCACGGATAACATTGTATTTGGTGGAGATCGACTAGGCATCTATTTTCTAGAGACTGGTGCTGTAAGCCGTGGCAGTAAGGTAGTTTACGACCGTGCGCACTCAGCGATGTCGGAAATCGAGCCAGGAATGATCGATTGGGATAAGGTGTTTGAAGGAGCAGATTGGTTCCATTGGACTGGCATCACCCCAGCAATATCACAAGGTGCTGCCGATGCCTGCCTCGAGGCGGTTAAAGCGGCCAGCGCTAAAGGCATTACCATCTCTACAGACCTTAACTATAGAGCAAAACTTTGGAAATTCGGAGGTGACCGCGAAGCAATTATGACTGAGCTTACCTCTTATTGTGATATTATTCTTGGTAACGAAGAAGATGCAGAAATGCATTTCGGTATAAAGCCAGAAGGGATTTCCGTACAAACTGAAGGACATAATGTAAAAGCCGAAGCTTTCCTTTCGGTATGTCAGCAGATGATGGATAAATTCCCAAAAGCAAAGAAGGTAATTACGACATTAAGAGGGTCAATCTCAGCATCGCATAATACCTGGGCTGGTGTGCTCTATAATGGTGAGTACATGCTCGAATCACCACAGTATCAGATTACCGATATTGTAGATCGCGTAGGCGGTGGCGATTCCTTTATGGGTGGTCTTATCTATGGGTTATTAACCTATCCTGAAGATGATCAGAATGCATTAAACTTTGCAGTAGCAGCATCAGCCTTGAAACATACCATTAAAGGAGATGCTAACCTGGTAACAGTAGCGGAGGTAGAGAAGCTAATGGGTGGTGATGCCTCTGGGCGAGTAGCTCGTTAAGAACTATTTTTCGTGATAAAGGTATAGCATGATGACTAAAAAGACCGTAGCAATTATTTGTGGAGGAGGGCCAGCGCCTGGTATTAATACCGTGGTGAGCACTGTAGCCAAAACATTCCTTAACGACGGGTATCAGGTTCTGGGGATTCATGAAGGTTATAAAGGGCTATTTAGTTCAAACCCAAGCTATATCAACTTCGATTTTCACCTGGCTGACCGAATATTTAGCAAAGGTGGCTCAGCAATTCTGATGAGCCGCTTCAAGCCTAAAAACACGGATTTTAATACGGCTTTTTTTGAAAAGCATAATGTTAAGCTCTTAGTGACCATAGGTGGCGATGACACCGCCAGCACGGCGAACCGAATCGCGAAATTCCTGAAAGCGAATGAGCTGGATGTAGCAAATATTCATGTACCTAAAACCATTGATAACGACCTGCCCCTACCCGACAGAAATCCCACGTTTGGTTTTCATTCGGCGAAAGACGAAGGCGTTAAGATTGGAAATACCATCTACGAAGATGCCATAACGAGTAATAACTGGTTTGTGATGTCGGTAATGGGAAGGTCAGCTGGTCATCTGGCCTTTGGTATTGCTTCAGCATGTCATTTTCCGATGTTGATTATCCCAGAGATGTTTAATAAAACAACCGCAACCTTAGATAAGGTAGTGTCACTTATTATCTCTTCGATGCTCAAAAGAAAAATACTGGGAATCAATTATGGCGTTGCACTAGTAAGTGAAGGGGTTTTCCATATCATTGATGAAACTGAGCTTAAAGATTCAGGGATTCTATTCACCTACGACGATCACGGTCATCCTGAGCTGGGAAATGTAAGTAAATCGAATATTTTCAACGTTTTAGTACAGCAGCGATTAAAGGATTTAGCAATTACAATAAAAAGCAGACCGATTGAATTAGGTTATGAGCTAAGATGTTGCAGACCAATTGGTTTCGACCTTACCCTCTGTACCTTATTGGCTATCGGTGTTAAAAAGCTTTTCGATCAGGGAATAAGTGGTTGTATTGTCACCACGAACTCAAGAGGCGATATTACTCCAATGTATCTATCCGATTTCGAAAATAACGATGGTGTAATTCCACCAAGGTTAGTCGATATCGATGCAGAAATTTCTAAATTAAGTTTTAAAAATCTTCACTATATTCAAGAAGAAGATTACGATGAGTTGGGAACGCTGATTAGCGACCCACAGAAATACGATTTTAAAAAAATATTAAACTGGTAATAAAATGGCAAGATTTACAAGAATTGACGTTGCTCAACAAATGAAAGAAACTGGTATTGTGCCGGTTTTCTACAATAAAGATATTGAAGTCTGTAAAGCGGCCTTAAAGGCATGTTACGACGGTGGCATAAGGGTTTTCGAGTTTACCAATCGTGGTGATTTCGCTCATGAAGTCTTCGCTGAATTAAATAAGTACGCAGCGCAAGAGTTACCCGAAATGATCTTAGGGGTTGGTTCAATTGTCGATACCGGCACTACCTCACTATACCTCCAATTAGGAGCTAACTTTATTGTTTCACCTGTTCTTAATGCCGATATGGCAAAGGTCTGTAACCGCCGCAAAGTAGCCTGGTCGCCAGGATGCGGTTCGCTAACCGAAATCTCCTATGCCGAAGAGCTCGGAGCAGAGGTAGTAAAGATATTCCCTGGTTCACAAGTAGGCGGACCATCGTTTGTGGCAGCTGTTCGTGGACCATTTCCTTGGACAAGTATAATGCCGACCGGTGGTGTAGAGCCCACGGAAGATAACCTTAAGGGTTGGTTTTCAGCAGGTGTTCATTGCGTAGGAATGGGTTCAAAGCTCTTCCTTAAGAATTCAGATGGCAGCCTCGATTATGCTGGTATCGCTGATAAGTGTAAGGAAGCCATTGCTATAGCAAATAAATACAAGAGCTAGTTTTATAAATGCTTGATTTAAATTGAAAAGCCTCTCCTTCGGGTGAGGCTTTTTTTATGTTTATTCACTAATCAACGAGGTCTAAATAAAATCGGACTAGAAGTGTGAGGTAGTTACCTTATAGAGTTTTACCTGGGCAGCTTTTTCATAGTCCTCATCCCACTGAAAATAGTTTCCTGTCTTAAAGTAGTTATCATAATGGTAGCCATTGCTAGCATAATCATACAGCACAACATAATCTTGGTTAACTCCTTTTGCCTCACATTCCAAGGCCCAGGAGAGCACGCCATTGTCTACCTTTAACTTAATAGTAAACTTCTCATCGTCGACTCTTATTCGAGCAGATTTAGCATTAGTGGCACTGGTCCATTCACCATCAGGGTTAGCTGGAGCAACGTAGTATTCTACTTCTATTTCTCCACTTTCCCATAGTACTTTTACCGTGGCGGGGCCATTATCTATCCCGGCCATAGTACTCTTTTTCCCGTGGATCTGCGCAACAAAGGTTCGGCGTCTGCTCCCTTCAACAAAGTCTACATTTAAAGTTGACTCCATTATATGAGTTTCGCCGGTATCAAAAAACCAATTATCATCAGTATCCTGAACTCCACGCCAGTATTCGCGTAGCTCAGTTCGGCAGTACTTGCTTTTATCTAGTTCAAAGAAACCTGATGTTGTATAACCAGTAAACTTGGTCCAGAATACATAGGAACCGGATGATCCATCATAATAAAAATATTCTTTTTCTGCAGGGGTAAGGTTGTCGTTAACAATGTCCTCATAGTAGATAGATGTTGCCTTACCACTACCATTATTAATCGGTACAGAGAGGTACCAATTTTGCCAAACAACATCTGCAGGTTCTACATTGAAAACAGATACAGGTATTGTTAAAGGGAAACCATCAACAATAACCATAACCTCTTCATCATATGCTCCATCATCAATTGCGGTTAGGTCAACAGAAATCGTAAGGTCCTTCGTTTCGAACGGCGCGATAGTCATGCTCGACTGATCAACGATGATCCAGGTCTGAGAGGGTATAAAAGTAAGTGCCATTTGACCACCACCAGGATTCGAAATCTCTATAGTCTTTGACGGACTATTACCGTCTAATGTCACACTGGTCGGCGAAAAAGTTGGAAGCACTTTAGTCATAGCAAAACTTACCTCCGCGGTTTGTCCAGCAGTTACAGCTACCAACTCTTGCTTATCACCATACCCAGGTTGTTTAACCAGAACAATAAAAGATCCTGCCGAAAGGCCTGAAAAACTAAATGTACCGTCTTGCGCGGTTATTGTCTCTGCATTAATACCATCGATAGTTACCGTTGCACCTTCGAGAGGCTGCTTAGTAATACCATCCTGCACAACACCTTCTATTGTAGCCGTTACTGCTGGCTCATCTTTCTTACAAGCCAACAATATGGCCATTATTGCCAATATATACATCCCCTTTTTCATCATACCTATCATATTGGTTAACCAATTTAGTTGTTAGCAAAAATACTTGGTGTCCATCACAATTACACTATTCATCTACAGTTTTATACGTGAAAAAGTAGTTCGAAGGACATACATTAATATTCATTCATAAAGTCTCACACCAAAAAGTAACACTTGCTCACCCTAATCTATAACATCTAGAGTGCCTAGATCGTTGCAACTGGATTGTCTTTTGCCGCTTATTAATACATTAATGTTAGTTTGATATTTTCCTCTGTTCTAAGTTCACCTGAATTTTTCACAGTATTATTAGACTCAATATTATTCTTGGCTCCCCAAAGTATCGAGACGAATTTCACCCGGTTATTTTCAAACGTATTATCCTTAAGATTAACATTTATAATTCCACGGTGATTTAGGAGAATTTTGTTTTCTTCCTGACCTCCGCAATTCGTGAATTTTGAACCGGTAATTAACAGGTTACCACCAATAGTAGATTCATCGTAACCTCCACGGTAATAGTCGATAACATTACGCTTAACATTATCGAAAACACAGTCTTTTAAGGTAAGAAATTCAACATTATAATCACCCCGATCATTAGTTTCTTCCGAAAGCTCGATTCCGTTAGCACAGTTACTAATGGTAGATGATAAAAATGTAACACTATCGGCGAAGGTTTGCTTATAAGCCTTTAGTACATACTCAAATTTGCTGATATCAGAATTGTCCACCTTCAGATTATACAAACTCGACATATCTTCTTTTAAATTACTAAATGCATACTGGCTACCATTTCCTTCTAACGAAATACGTTCGACGGTAAGATCGCCCTTTGGCAGTAATTTAAACAGTGGCGTTGCAGGATCACCTTGGTATTCAAGTATGGTTTTTGCGTCGGCGCTTGCCGATCGGATAGTTATTTTCTTATCTATTGAAACCGAATTAGGAATGATTATACTGGCGGAGGTAAGCTCAATAATATCACCTGCGTTTGCCGATTCAATTTGAGCGATAAGCTCTTCATAACTAGCCGCCTGGGTGGTAGTAGGTTCTTTATTAATACCTGGCTCAACATACCAATCCGGACCAACATCCTTCCTGTCCAGAATATTTTTTAGTTCAGTCGGGACCTTAACGATGGCACCAACTTTATTGCTTTGAGATCGGGTTTGTCCAAATATATCCTTCTCAATTGTTTCGAAGTCAAACCCCTTATAAACTTCAAAATCGGCCAACTCTTCAATATTCGGACTGAAAATATTTTCATTTAGCTCCACTAAATTCAAACTAGCCGTTGTGAGACCTTTTAATTCTTCGAAGGCCACTCCATTATTGCTTATTATATTTTTCTTGAAATCAATCCCATCGATTTTATCGAAAGCAACAACCGGTTGCTTGTCACCACCTGTATTAAAAATCACATTATTCGCCAACGTACTTCGAACTGGTACTGCCGAGCGAATTTCTGAAGCAGGCAAGACCTCTTTTTGATCGATATTACTACCTACACCAAATTGCCATGGAGATGTGCAGTTTACCCAGGTATTATGAGCGACAACAATATCCGTAACTTGGTTATAGCGATTTAAAGGCGATTTAGGAATGCCATTCATAACAGCAAGAGGGCTCCTAAAGTTTTCTCCTTTTAAATTCAAGAAGTAATTATTCACGACCCAGTGGCCGGTATTAATGATACGAACCCCTCCTATATTATTAGAATTTTCATCGCCTATAAAGAAATTACCATCGATACGGCAATAATTACCATGACGAGTAACTAAAGAGCCCTCTGATTTATAGAAGACATTATTTCGGAATGTATTAAAGTTCGACTTACTCGATATCACCTCTACCTCACCATTACACCTATCAAATAGATTGTTTTCAACATTTGTGTTGGAGGGAGACATCGAAGTCCCGCTATCTCCAATCTGAAGGGTCTCAGCACTCGGTCCTCCCTTTCGTGGCCGCGGTCCAAAATAATTATTCGTAATCTGATGAAAATTATAGATGCTCTCATTACCCTTAAGTTGCACACGTACTGTTGGTCCTCGGTTAGACTTACCAGCAATATAACAATGGTCTAGCTGATTATGGCGCCCCCAGAATTCGACCCAATGATCTTGACGATCGCGCTGTAACTGGTTAAACCCCTCGATAACAGAATTGGTAAATCGGCAGTTGTTAGCCACATTTTTCTTATCAATTCTAAATTCAATTACGGCCTGTGATGGTGTATAGCCATTTCTAAAATGAAGCCCAGAGACTGTAATATACTCGCCACCAAATTTAATTTGCGAAAGCCCTTCGATGAATACCTCTCCCGGTGTTTCCGCTGTCACAACAATAGGTCGTTCTTTTGTTCCTTTGGCTGCGATTTTTAAATCAACATCTTGCCAAACGCCGTTCTTCAAAATAATAATGTCTCCCGGTTGGGCAGATTCTACTGCGGCATACAAAGCTTCGTTGGTTTCTACCCTGATGGCACTATCCTGCTGTTGATCGGAGCAACTTACCCCAATGAAAAGGGCAATTACAACAGTTAATATGTTCTTATAAGATATCATGATCCTTTATTTATTCTCTGAATTCTAATACATCTCCAGCTTTTACGCTGCAAGTCTTTTTTACTCTTTGCCCATTTAAATAGGCTTTTTTCTTGGTTTTAAAATCTAATTGTAATGCTTCTGCGCCGATACAATCCAATTTAACACTACCCTCTTTTGTTACTACTAAAAAGTCTGAAGGCACTGAGAGTGTGATTGAAATATCGGTAGTCTTAATTCCATCGACCTCGAATAGGTAGGCATCTTGTGCATTTTGTAGATAGCTGCTATTCACACCTGATACCTCAAAAGACAAGTCGCTGGTCTTCCACTCTCCTATTTGGTTATTCGACTCGGAGTCATCGAGTCGTTTATCGTATGAGTTGTACGGATATAAAATGGTGATGAAGCTATGATTCTTTTTCTCATCTATACTTACAATTGTCCACTCTTTACCCTGCGTCCCATCCGATTGGTTATTACCAATATCTTTCAATTGTAAAATATCAAATCCAGTACCATCTGCGAAGGTAGCTCTTAGGAGATTCTTGTTATCGGTGATGGTATAATGTCCCTGCCATACTTGCTTATAGCTATGCATTTTATCGCTACTGAAATTATCCTTTACGATCCAAAAATCATGATTAACGTTTATTACTTGCCTGGTATAAGAAACTCCTACATTCCGAAAGCCATCATGAGCGCCAATAAAAGTTTCATTGCCTGCCTTTGGCAACCAGGCTATAACTTCTGGATTAGGGAGTTCGCCAAACTTGCCAAAACCGCTGCCACCTTTGTTCCCTCGATATAGTTTACCCTGTAGTTCATCATCAACGAGTGCTACATTTTTTACCATCGAATTCTTAAAAAACTCGTAATCTTCTAGGGAATAACGCACCTGATAATTTGGCAATAAGACATTTCCATTTGCCATAGCCTGGATCCCCAACATATCGCCATGCTGATGATCAGGCTTTTTGTCATCTAAGCCGGCCGTAGCAATTAGCATCTTGCTGCTTGGGCTCCAACCTTCCCGAATTATATAATACCCGGTTTCTTCAAAAGAAAGAGAAGCAAACTCGGGCGCCTGCGATTCGATTTTTTCCAACATTTTTAGCTGTTCGCTTCTCAGAAACCAGAACATGGTGCTTTCTACGTGAGAATTCGCAAAGTACCCGTAAGAGGGATCGTTAAACAGTAAGTAACCAAGTGTCAGGGCACCTGAAATATCGTTCTTCTCTGCCCATGGGTTATCGGTGTCATCTTGCAATACCGGAGCAGTTTTGTCTGGATAGGCAATCTGGGTTAAAGTAACGAACAACGATTTGAGCCGATCCTCCCAAGCCGTGCTAACCTCATAATTATTAATTTGAGCAAGTTGATAAACATAGAAATAGTTTCCGATATCGCTTAAGTGATAATGTACAGACCTTTCAAATTGAAACCCATCGGCATTAATCTCTTTATTTAGATGCTCTTCTAATTTTTCCATGGCTCTATCGTACCATAGGTCGGTCCCTTCAAAGTCTCGGAAAATAATAGAGAGCAAAGCAAGCGCCGACATTCCTCGTGTTTGATGATTTCCAGAGCGAAAATCGCCATTACGTTCATACAAATCCTGACCATGTTGTAACATGGTGGCAATAAGTGTTAGTTGGTCTTTATCGGTATATGCTTCCTGGCCAAGGAACATATTATGGACACGCAGCCAGTTTAAAATCCGATAACCAGATCTAAAGACCTCGTAAACCCCGTTACCATCTTCTATTTTTTCGTAGGCTCCCACTGCAAGTGCGGCATTTAAGGATCCCATTTGATTTACGAAATATTGAATGTATTTAGGGTCTTTATTATCGTAGTAATACTGAAAGGCTATATCAATCATTTTATGTGAGCGTGCTAAGTGACGTAATGCATAAGCATTTACCGGGTCGCCATTTAGATAATTGAATGGTAACAGCCAATAGGTTGAATCAGCAAATTTTTGCATATGATCATATGCTCTTGCCTGATGCTCCGATTTCTTATCGTAAAGTTGGTTATACTCGTTAAACCGTGCTTCAAAATTCTGCCAATCATAAAAATATCGTTCAGAAAACTCATCTCGGAAATAAGCTGCAAGTGAAGCTTCGGTTATCTCGCCGGAAGTTGCCAGCTTTGCTTTCACCTCCTGTTTTAAGTAGTTAGGCAGCTCGCTATTATCGATGACGCCATCCGAAGGTATCTGTGCCGCGGCACCAAATGAGAATACTAAGCAGATTGGTATGACTAAAGACAAGAAGTTTTTCATCATCTAGTTATTTATTGATTTCCACATCGTTTGAAGGTAATCTAGGTCTTTCTTCATAGCACTAAGAACCTCCTTTTTATCGATCGAGAGCTTCCTGGCACCATGCTCCGCTCCTCCAAGATCATACTCAAAATGCATGGTAAGCGGCAAAGCTAAATTGCTATTTTTCAGTAGCGTTAGAAAGCCTTTGATATCAACCATTCCCTCGCCAAGTGGTGTTTTTATAGGCTTCCATTTGCCTCCCACTTTTCCCCATTTAAAATCCTTAATAGCTAAGCTATTGATATTCGGCTTTATCATCCTGAATCCGGTCTCCCAATTGGTGCCACCGTCTACGGTAGCGTGCATAATATCATATTGGCTTCCAAGTTCCTTTGGCGATATCCCATTTAGAAGACTGGACAAATCCCAAAGGGCACTGCCCAAATAATTCCCACTATGGTTTTGATAGCTCCCGGCAATACCCAAGGATTTATTAAGCTCGGCAAGGCTAGTGAGTTGTTTTCTATATTCTGCAAGCGCTTCATCTATAGGTTGACTTGCCTTATATTTAAGCCATCCCGTTCGATAAATCTGATACCCCTGATTAGCGGCCGTGGCTACAACTTTTTTATCTGTTGGATTGGTGCTGTCCAGAACATTAGTTGTGATGATATAGGGATTTATACCATAAGACTTTAAAATAGCGGTGGCTTTGGGCAAGTCATTTTCTACCTTAAGCGGCTCGATATGACCACCTTCTCTAACGGTTAAATCAGCGCCCGTAAAACCGATCTCCTTAACCACTTCAGCCATCTCCTTAAAATCGAGGAATTGTAAGTGCTTCGAGAAAATGTTTACGTTTAAATCTTTATTATTCTCCGTTAGAGAAAAAGATGGAGTCGCTGCACCAATAGTTGGTAAAGCAATAAATGCAGTAGATAAAAGCTTAATTGCCTTTCTTCGGGGCATATGGTTTAATTCCACCATACCCTATTATAAATTACGCTTAGCTTTCCATTCTTCAAACTCTACTTTAGTTTGTGCTTTGGTGGGTGGATATAAACCAATGATGGATTTGCCGGCTAAGACCTGCTCTGTTACAAAGTCTTCGAATAAAGTCATCGCTATCCCTTCATCTGCTATTTCATCACATAGATGAGCTGGAATAATAATCACTCCATCATCGTCGCCCAATACGATATCGCCAGGAAATACAGCGACATCACCACAGCCTATCGGCACATTAATATCGAGGGCTTGATGTAAGGTGAGATTTGTTGGTGCCGAAGGTGTTTTATGGTACGATGGCATATCGAGATCGGAAATTTCCGATGAATCTCTAAATCCACCATCAGTTACCAAACCTGCTGCGCCTCGTTTCATTAGCCTTGTGGCCAAAATAGAGCCTGCCGATGCCGCACGAGCATCTTTACGGCTGTCGATAACAAACACTGCTCCTTCCGGGCAATTCTCTACCGCTTTACGCTGGGGATGTTCTGGATCTTGAAATACCTCGATACCGTTTAGATCCTCCCTGGCCGGTATATAGCGTAAGGTATAAGCCTCCCCTACCATATTAGGCTTTCCCGTTTTAAGGGGCCTAACATCTTGAATAAACTGATTTCGAAGACCTCGCTTAAAAAGTGCAGTAGCCACAGTGGCAGTACTTATTTTTAAATATTTTTCGCGAGTTTCGGCGTGCATTTTTCTATGAGATCTAAACAGTGGTAAGATGAATCATCTAAATTGATAGTATAGGAAGAATACCTGTCCTTGTTGAGGCCAGGTATTCTAACCATTTATCTTAATTGTAGCGATTAAGAGAATGCTAATCCACCGTTGATATCCACATTATTTCCAGTAAGGAAAGAAGCTTCATCTGAGGCAAGGTAAGCAACGAGGTCTGCAACTTCTTCTGCTGTTCCTTCTCTTCTAAGCGGAGTTGCATTCGCAACATTAACACGTACTTGATCTTTTGTGAAATCATCGTGGAATTTGGTAGCTATCATTCCAGGGTTTAGTGCATTAACACGTATCCCCTGCGGGCCTAGTTCTTTAGCAAGACCACGCGTAAAGGTAGAAACCGCTCCTTTCGATGAAGCATAAATGTAGGCACCTGGTCCACCACCATCTCTACCTGCCTGTGAGGCAAAGTTTACGATGGATCCTCCTTTACCCATTAAGGTTGCAAAAGCCTTAGTAACAAATACGGTTGATTTAAAATTAACATCCATTACCAAATCGTAAAATTTCTCATCGATTTCCTGGAGTGTTTTACGAGCAAATAAACCACCGGCAACGTTAACCAGTATGTCGACCTTATCGCCAAAGGCTTCTTTGGTCTTTGCAACCATGTTGTCGATATCTTCCTGCTTGGTAACATCGGCATATACTGCGATGGCTTCGCCACCTACCGCCGCTACGGCATTCATTGTATCGTCTTTATCTTGATCACTATCAAAGTAGTTAACGACCACTTTAGCTCCTTCTTTTGCTAGTTTAACACAAACGGCACGACCAATATCGCGGCCACCACCTGTTACTACTGCTACTTTACCTTTTAAATTCATGCTACTATTATTTATTAATTGATTTTAAAAATATTTTTTATTAAAGATTATTAATTATCTACAGGTTTTATATCTCGAGCAAAGAAATATATTGCCCCAATTCCAAGTGGTACAAAAACTGCAATGGCCATAAAGATTGGCGTATATGATACTTCTGCTATCATAGGAACCAAAAAGTTCATTATTATCACTGAAAATACACCGATCATACCACCCAGGCCGGCTAGCGATCCTACGGACTTTCCAGAGAACAAATCACTTGGCAAGGTTTGCACGTTACCAATTGCGAACTGGAACCCGAATAATACCATGAACACTACTGAGACAAATATTTCTGGTGTGGTTGCAAACATTATTGTTGCTACCAGGCCTACTAACATTATAATACCTCCTATAAGGATCGTTAACTTTCTGCCTTTATTCGTTGATCCCGTTCTAGTAATTATAGCGCCAGATACGAATCCGCCAGCAATACTACCGAGTGCCGCGCCTACATAAGGAACCCAGGCAAACAGCCCTACCTCTTTTACATTGAAGCCATATACATCAAAAAGATAAATAGGCATCCAACCTACGAACAACCACCAAATTGGCTCCAAGAAAAATCTTCCAACTACAATAGCCCACGCTTCTCTATGCGAAAGTATCTCTTTCAAAGAAAGTCCTTTTGTATCTGCAGTTGCATTCTGATCAGCTTCGCTTTGGCCATCGAGGATATACTTGCGCTCTTCCTCTGAAATCCAAGGGTGTGTTTTGGGTCCTGATTTGTTGATAATCAACCAAGGGATAACCCAAAGCAGCCCAAAAGACCCAACAATCATAAATGTTATTCTCCAGCCATAGGCCACGAATAATCCTGCGATTAAGAGCGGCGCTATCACCGAGCCTATTGAAGCTCCTGCATTAAACAATCCTTGTGCAAATGCCCTTTCTTTAATAGGAAACCACTCCGCATTACTTTTTACAGCGCCCGGCCAGTTACCTGCCTCTGATAAACCAAGTGTACTTCTAAAAAATGCAATTGAAGCAAACCCGCGCACAGTAGAGTGCAAAAATGAAGACAAGCCCCAAACCCCGATACTGATTACATAACCAATTCGTGTTCCTACTTTATCAAATAGCTTTCCCGAAAATAGTTGTCCAAGTGCATAGGCCACCATAAAGATGTTCAGGATATTTCCATAATCCTGCTTGGTCAATCCTAATGAGTATGAAATCGTTCCTTCAAGGTCTTCACTACCCCACATAATAGAGAGTGCACTTCTATCAATGTAGTTGATTACCGTCGCTATAAAAATCAGCCCGATAATCCACCACCTTAGTCCTTTTATTTTCATAATATAGTTTTAAGTACGTTAGTTTAAGTTTGATCAACTAATCACCCGCTTCCTAAAACGAAACGGTTCACTAATTAAGTTTTATTCGTCTTTATCACCAAAATAAGAAACGCCAGACCCATCCAGAAAATCTTCCCTTACCGGACTGAATACATCAACCAACATACCTTCTTCGAGGCAAACTGCACTATGCAGTAAATTGGGCTCGATGTAAACGCCATCTCCTTCTTTTACAATTTGTTTAACTCCATCTATCTCAAACTCAAATTTTCCCTTGGCAACAAAAGTAGATTGGGTATGAAAATGACTATGAGGAGCGCCTAATGCTCCTTTTTCAAACTTCACATAGACCATCATGATCTGGTTATCATAACCTAAGAATTTTCGAGAAACACCTCCACCAAGCTCTTCCCACTCCATTTTATCACTAAGAATATATTTTTCGCTGAATCTTTTCATTGTCTAAGTATTTATGCTTTGGTTAATTATTTCGATTTAAATAAAATGCGCCCTTCCATTCGATTTTCTTTCCAGAAATGGCAACAGAATGATTCGAATTATTAGAAGCATCGGCATTAGAAATAGCAAAAAGCACCTTCGTACCACTTACTAATTCTACCTCAACCACACTGTATTCCGAATCACTTCTTAAGGTAATGATATTCTTAACACTACTATAAGAATTTACCGCTATTTCTGATACCGGAGAGTAATCTCCGTGTACCTCGAGGGTACTGGTAAACGTTGTAGCGGCAGTATTTGATCTTCGAATCAAAAACCCTGGAATACGCTTCAAATGATACTCGCTATCATTAGCTCCTAACCTTGTGAAAATAAGATTATCGTTTGCCGTAGACTCTGTAGTCAGGCTATAAAAAGTTTTACCATTGAACCAGCTCATTTGTGAAATACTCTCTTCTGATTTGCCAGTTGCCTCTTGCCACAAATGCTGATAGCCAAACTTCTCGCCCATAGGTTTTAACTCCAATTCGTTCTTATATGGAAAATTTGTAGTCAATACATCCCCCAGATAATAGAAGGGCAGGTCGTATTCATTTTCTTCCGCTGCATCAATTCTAAATATATCAAGGACTAAAGGTTTCTGCAACTCTTCATGCTGAATCATCGCAACTGTTCGCTGCATAGCTATATCGGTATAAGCATTATTTTCTTTAGCACTCATTACTTGGATCTCTTGGCTATTGGCTTCGAAAAGATAAGGGTCTGAGTGGTATTTGTCGGCCTCCTGAGTATTCGCATCATATTGTGACCTCCCATTAATTACAACAGTATTATGCGCAACGGTTTGCTTGGCCCAGGTCTTATTTTCTTTAAGATATCCTCCGCCATTTTTTTGCTCGATGTTTACCCAGCGCGCAGAACCATAATCCTGCAATACTTCTTTCTCATCATGATAGTAGAGATAAGACAATTTATCAAAATGCCCATGCCCCATACCCTGCTTGGTGTACTTCATAACAATACATTGCTCCTCATTGTCAGCACCAGCCCTGATTATCCCCAGAGCGCCTTCGTCGCCATTAGCACCATCAGAAAGTTCAATACTCTGACGTTTAATTGGTGCATTTTGGTCGAATGTTCGCAAACCAATAGCCGCAGTAACGCCTGTTTCATTAAGTGGAACCCGCTCCTGAAGATTTAGGTAAGGCAATAAGCCTGCCTTTTCACCATCAAAATGATAAGCCAAACTCACCGCTGTTATGAGCTCTCTACTCAATACCGACATTCCCTTCACGGCGTCGTTAATTGGAAAAAATTCTCCTGCTGTATTGGTTTGATCAAGGAGAGCGTAGACTGCCTTAATCAATGCCCCATCCTTGTATTCAAGTATTTTCATTTCAGGTTTAGCATTAGCTAATGCCTGCGCAAATAGTAGATACGGAGACATGGCATATCGCTGGTAGTAAGGTCCTTCCGTATAGTATCCGTCGGGTGATAATGAGTGATCTATTTGGGCAAGAAAACCGGCATCATCTTGATCTGGCAATCGTATATTCCCGCCATCATTGTCCTTAATGAAATCGGCAATAAACACTGAATCAAGTCCATATAAAGCTCGATTAACAAGTTCGTCATCGTCTATTACTAAGCCTATCATACCAACGGCTGCATTGCCCCATGTGCTATGGTTATGAATTCGGTTAAAAAACTGGGGCGTTTCTACCGAAAGAAAATCGGCCATCGGTCTAAAAAGATCGTTGTTAAGTTTTTCCCTGGTTTCTGCATCTACCCAATCGTATATGCAGTCATAGGCCTGGCTTGAATAAACTAGCCAATTGGCATCGTTAAGACATTGCCAGAATAGTTTACCTCGAGCATATGAGCGAGGCTGTGGATGTCGATCTAGTGTTGGATATAGATCAGCATATTCCAGAAACATATCACGAACATAAATCGCGTATTTCTCGTCTCCAGTGATCTGAAATAAGGCTCCTGCCTTTTGAAGAATAAAGAAGTTCTTCTTATGTACCTCGTGAGAATAGCCGCCTGCCATATCTTTTGGAATCGGTACGTCAATTCCTTCCTCAATTGCAGCGTCAACCTCCGCTTTGGTAGCGGCTACAGTCGCATCAAACTTGGGAATACTACCCAGTTGTGACTTTATCTTGTCTACCCCAGCCGTAGTCAGAATTAAATTAGGGTGACTCTGGTTGTTACTAATATTACTTCCTCCTTCCTGACAGGCATTTGCGCCAAAAATCAGCAAAAGAATAAGGAAGCTAAATGGTAGGTTAGGTAATTTCATATTCCATTAGAAAATCATTTTCAAGTCCCCGACCCACCTGAATGGCAGGTTCAGGGACGAGAAAATAACTAACCAAGTAATAAATTTTGAAATCTTATTGTAATTATAATATGACCCCTTTTAGGGAGTCATTTGTAAATAAAGTTATCCGAGGAAAGCCCCCGGATAACTTTATGTAAGTTCAAATTATTAAATTAAAACCCTGGAGTAGAAATGGTTACATCTGTAATAAACACTTCATTATCACTCGTTACTGTATTCGTTGGAACAAAGTAGATAATCACAAATTTCTCATTTACAGAAGTTAATACGCCACTCTTAGCCAGTGATTCATCTACCCGACTTTGAGGATAACTAAATGTCGAGCTAGCTGTGAACTGAAATGTTACCTGTTGCCAAGTATTGAGTGCTCCGGCAACTACAGGTTGTGTAGCAAGCGCAATTGAAGCCAAATTGGTTTCATCAGCAGGCTCGGATCCTAATATATAGAAGGTTCCTTCCACGTCAGTTATAGGCGTAGATTCTGATTTTACATACGCTGAAATCGTGTATATTACACCATCCTCAACTTCAAAAGGCTGATAAGCTCTTTCTCCCGAGCTGTCAAACTTGTATGATCTACCGGAAGTACCGCCAGCAGACTGTGCATTTGAACTGGATGAACTTGCTTTGTCTGTAGTACCTGATCCACCGTTATTCACAGGATCAGAAACCCAACCTTCTAAAGCATCATTTCTCCACCAATCAAATGGTGAATCAGAGCCATCATTGAAAGTATTGTCTGGGTCAATTGTCCACGCATCCACTAAGTCGTTATTATTATTCTCAGCAGTTGGATACGTCTCAAAGTCAGGATTTTGTATTACAGCGGCAAACGTAGCTGGTACAGTAGATGGATCTACTACTACTATCATTTCTGTTGTCATATCACTACCAGCAACATTCGTAGCAGTTAGCACAACGCTGTAAGTAGCCTCGCTAGCGTACGTATGTGTAGGTGACTTTTCAGTAGATGTAGTTCCATCACCAAAATCCCATACGAATGAAGCTCCATTTAAAGAAGTATTGCTAAAGCTGTATTCTTTAAAATCACCTGAGTCCGCTTCAGAATCGAAAGAAGCGGTTGGAGCCGTCGCATTTGCAGCCTCAACAACTTTCACATTATCAATCCAGGCATCATCGGGCGCAACCGAGTAAAACATTACCGAAACCTCACCGGTGTCGTCAGAAGTAAATGGAACTTGAGCAAACGTGCCATAACCATTAGGTGTAGATGAAAATTTCGTTTCAGCATAAAATCCTTGTTGATAACCAATGTTACTAGAAACATCATCTACAGCGTCAGCACCATCAATATAGTGCCCCTCCAGTACTAAACCGACCAGATGTCTACCCCCAACTATCTCATCATTATCATCATCAATTGCATATTGGTATTCTAATACATAATCGGTGTTTGGCGTCAAGTTAAGAGCTTGGTAGGCGTAACGAGAATCAGGACTTGCAAGCTGACCAGCAGATTGACTAGAAGACCATTTTGCTCCTCTCGTTTTACTTCCTGTGTTAACTCCATTAATATCAAAGTTTGAGCCGTCTGAACTTGAACCAAATGGGTTCGTGTTACCATCTGTAAATGTGGTAAACCTCCATTGACTAGTGGCATAAGTACCAGTAATTTCAAAATCACCATTTAAAATTGCTGAACCTGTTTCCTTATACAGGTAAATATTATCTACGAAAATACTCGCATGATCATTTGCAGTACCACCAGTACCAAGCTCGAACTTGATTTCGTCAATTGCGCTAACTGAAGCCGAAAAGCCTGTTGCCAAGTCAAGATCAAAACTCACCCATTCTCCATCGGTAAGATTCAAGCCGTCGACAACGTATTCTTCTGAACCTCCTTCATTCACTAGAGTTACTTTTAGAACATCTATTCCAGCAGCAAAATCAGCAAATACGTCTAGGTGCATATGCGTTGCTGCAATACCATCGCCAAAAGCTGCCGCTGGAGTGATTGTTCCAACGGTAAGAACTCCAGCATCGCTTCCTAATCGTGATAACCTTAGAACATTATTATCTTCGACTGCAACTACAGTACCTCCAGATGCGGCTTCGCCCCATCTGTACTCCAAGAAACCATCATCCCAATCCAGGCCGTCAGTAAATATGGCGAAGACATTAGAAACACTTCCTTCAGGTGAATCCGGCGCCGATGTTATTGATGCATCCGGTACATGGACAACATCAATATCTTCAGTATCTGTAACTGGGGCAAGTCCCTTATCGGATTGTGCTGTAACAGTAAGCGTATAAGTTACTTCTTCCACTTCATTAGGATAATCATAGGTGGCCGAAGCTCCTTGATCTATTACGAAGACATCTTCATCCGAATTAGGATCTCCAAAATCTATCGATAGACTGGTTGCTCCAATTGAGATTGGAGAAACGGTAACTATTGTACCATCTCCCGCAGCGCTCCATTCAATGCTCGAAAGGGTAATCTCCGTTAAACCCGTTGGGTTCGGCTCTTCCTCCTTCTTACATGACACTGTTACTATAAGACCAGCAAGTAGTAATGCGCCTATTCCTTTTTTTATAAAATTCATATTTTCTAATCTTTTATTGTGATTAATTGGCTGGATATACCTTAAGATTATCCACGTAGACGTCTACAGGAGTAATTGCTGAAAGCATGACCGAAATCAATCCGCTTTCTGGAGCAGTAAACTCTGCAGTAACTGTTGTAAAGGTTGTTTTTCCTTTAACTTCATTTGCTACAAAATGTAAGAGGCTTTCCCCTCCACCATTGTCCGTTTGCTGATAAGCTTCCCATCCATCTGTATAGTGACCAGCAA
>CBDUMS010000063.1:0-21788 GCA_965368405.1 uncultured Cyclobacteriaceae bacterium | reverse complement strand
TGGCTGTATGTTTACATCGCCTAACAACATTTCATAGTATAGCGGTTGTTATAAGGCCGGGTCGTCGGATCCGGCCTTTTCTTGTTTTAGGCCAATCTTTTTAATTTCTTAGCACTATTATGAACCGATATTTATTGATATTTGTTTGTTTATTATTGACAAACAATAGAAAATAACAATGAAAAAATTGAATATTCTAGTGATAATATCTGCCTTGTTCTTAGCAAGTTGTGGAGGAGGGTCGGATGAATCTACAGAAGAAGTCGTAGCTCCTCCAAAATCGATGTTGGCTGAAGAGCAAGACCCAATGGATAATAAAGGAATAGGCCCAATAACGAGCCTTGAGCTACCAGCAGAAATTGACGCTGAAATGGTAAAAGCCGGAGAACAAGTCTATTTACAAATGTGTACTGCTTGCCACAAAGCCGATAAGAAGTTTATTGGTCCTGCACCGAAAGGTATCCTTGAACGACGATCTCCTGAATGGGTGATGAATATGATTTTAAACCCCGAGGAAATGATCATGAAGGATCCAATCGCTAAGCAATTATTGATAGAATATAATGGGGCACCAATGGCTAACCAAAATTTATCGCAGGAGCAAGCGCGACAAGTGCTCGAATATTTCAGAACATTGTAAGAAAAATATAATTTATACGATTATAAGTCCTGTAGAAATATGGGACTTTTTTATTTAGCTAGATTAAACGAGTAAGTTTCAAATCAAAATTCATTAGTTTCTTATCGCGTCTAATTACTAAGCGTACTCGTTTATTCTCTTTGCTATTCATCTTGCCAATAATTTCATCCAAAGTAAACCGTTTAGCGTCTAGACCATTAATTTTTACGATTTCATCTCCATTCTTTAAACCTACTGCTTCCGCCGAGGAATGCTTCCGTACATTATCGATTTCGTACTTTCTTAAATACACGCCACTTGCTTTCACAATTACACCGCTCAAATTAAATTCGAAGGGCTCTTTATACTTCTTGTTCTTCTTAAGATAAATTTTACTGTTGGCGTAATCGAATATGACATGGAACCTCGATAAAATACCGCCCCCGATTGTTCCATTTCGTTGATCTAATTCATAAGACAACTCGTAGCTTTCAGGTTCTGGAAAAGTTGTTATTATCCCTTCAAAACTATAGCTGTTAAAATCTATGCGATCGGCTCGTGCAACCTTACCAAGTATATCGCCGCCTAGGCCTCGGCCAAGTGTAGTCGAGATATTTGGTTCAGGAATATATACCTCATTACTCGATTCTTTGTCAAGCAGTAAAGAGTGGCTCGATCCACTATCGATCATAAACTTACCCTGAATCGAACCGCGATCTTCTCGAATAGCCAACTCAGCCATGATATATGGTTTGGTATCGGATATTTCAATGTCAATTTCCTCAAAGCGTTTTTTAGCCTTGTAGTCGTCAGGTCTATAAAAAGTAATAAGTCGTTTGGCATAATCTATGTCCACAACAAATCGGCTAAATAGCTCGTATCCTAAAATACCATGAACATTGACCCCTAAATAATTCTTAAGCTGAAGGAGGTCAGTTTCTAAAACCAGGAGTGCATGCCCTTTGCCCTCTACTTCGCCGATATTGAGTGATACATCGTTTACAACAAAGGCGTCAACCAGTTTTTTCCCTCCAACACCGGGTATGGTTATCATGCGGGCGTAATCCATATTGAGTAAATCCGATAAGGTTTTTTCAGTTAAGACGGTTGTGCGTACACCGGTATCGAGAACAAATTTGAGCGGAAGTGATCGATTGAGCAAAACATCTATGACGATGAGGTTGTTATGGATTTGAAATGGGATTACCGCCTTATAATATTCTTCTGGAAGGACGAAACCTAAGGTTCTGGCTGGTGGATATACTTTTTCTTGGCTAACTGCAGGGTTTGCCAAATAAAAAAATAATATAAAAAGCAGTAAAAATTTTATTCTCATTCAATAAGATGATGCCTATTGCAAATTAAGAAAGAAACTAAGGTGTACCAAACTTCAACGAAAAAACAGAAAGTTTAGTTGCCTGTTAAGAATCAATCCAAATTATGACTTAAGTCATTTTTTCACAGGCAAATCCCGGCTTATTTTAGCGGATTATATAATTTAGTACCGATTGAACTTAACTATAAATAACCTATGAGTATTGAAAAGTTTAGCTATGATAATAAGATCGTAAAGTATTTTATTCTGGCTACCGTCGTATTTGGAGTTGTAGCCATGCTTGTTGGCCTTACAATTGCTACTCAAATATTTTATCCGGCCGCTAATTTTGGTATTCCTTATACCAGTTTTGGTAGACTAAGACCCCTACATACCAATGCAATTATTTTTGCCTTTGTGGGGAACGCTATGTTTGCAGGGGTTTATTATTCTATGCAGCGGTTGCTTAAAGCAAGAATGTGGAGTGATACGCTTAGCTGGATAAACTTCTGGGGTTGGCAAGTTATTATCGCAGCAGCTGCAATAACACTGCCATTAGGTCTTACCACTTCTAAAGAATATGCAGAACTTGAGTGGCCAATCGATATAGCAATCACTTTAATTTGGGTGGTATTTGGTATCAATATGCTCATGACGATTATTAAAAGAAGAGAACGTCATATGTATGTTGCTATCTGGTTTTATATAGCCACATTCATCACGGTGGCAATACTGCACGTTTTTAACTCATTCGAACTTCCGGTTAGCTTATTCAAAAGTTATTCATTCTATGCAGGGGTACAAGATGCCCTGGTACAATGGTGGTATGGTCACAATGCTGTTGCATTCTTCTTAACAACGCCATACCTCGGTTTAATGTATTACTATTTGCCTAAAGCAGCGAATAGGCCCGTATACTCATACAAATTATCCATCATTCACTTCTGGTCCTTAATCTTTATTTATATCTGGGCTGGCCCTCATCACTTATTATATACTGCACTTCCAAACTGGGCACAAACGCTTGGAACTGTTTTCTCAATAATGCTAATTGCCCCATCTTGGGGAGGTATGCTGAATGGTTTAATGACGCTTCGAGGAGCATGGGACCGAGTTCGTGAAGATCCTGTACTTAAGTTTATGGTTGTGGCTGTAACCGCTTATGGTATGTCCACCTTCGAAGGGCCAATGCTATCGCTGAAGAATTTTAATGCCATTACCCACTTTACCGATTGGATAATTGCCCACGTACATATTGGAGGATTAGGCTGGAATGGCTTTATGATCTTTGGTATGCTCTATTGGTTAATACCGCGTATGTGGCAAACAAAGCTTCATTCAAGAAGCTTGGCTAACTTACATTTCTGGCTGGGTACTTTGGGTATTATCTTGTATGCTCTTCCACTTTATTGGGGTGGTGTTGTACAAAGTTTAATGTGGAAAGAATTTACCGAAGAAGGATTCCTGATGTACGGTAACTTCCTTGAAACAGTTACTAAAATTATTCCTTTCTATGTAATTAGATTAGTAGGCGGATTGCTGTATTTCACAGGATTCCTCATCATGATCTACAATATGTTCAAGACCGCGAGCGCTGGTAGTTTCCTCGCTAATGAGGATGCTGAAGCACCTGCTCTTGAAAAAATCGAGATTAAAGGCGGTGGTCACTCTGTATTGGAAAGAAAGCCAATACAGTTTACAATCCTTGCGCTTATTGCCGTAGCTATAGGTGGAATTGCTGAAATTGTACCGACCTATTTGATAAAATCTAATATACCAACCATACCGAGTGTTAAACCATATACTCCTCTCGAACTACAGGGTAGGGATATCTACATTCGTGAAGGTTGCGTTGGTTGTCATTCTCAAATGATTAGGCCATTCCGTAGCGAAACAGAGCGTTATGGCGAGTACTCTAAGGCAGGTGAATTTGTTTATGACCATCCGTTCTTATGGGGGTCGCGACGAACCGGTCCGGATTTACATCGTGAAGGCTTAGGTAATAAGAATGCGAAACCGCACGCATGGCATTATAAACATATGTATGATCCTAGGATTACATCACCTGGGTCTATTATGCCAAACTATCCATGGCTGTTAGAAAACTCCCTGGACATAAGTTCTACAGCCGATAAGATAAATGCAATGCGAACGCTAGGTGTTCCCTATCAGAAAGGGTATGAACAAATAGCTAATGACGATCTTATGGCGCAGGCGAAGCAGATTGCAGATGAACTAAATGCTGAAGAAGATATTAGCACTTCGGCTGATAGAGAAATTATTGCTTTAATTGCTTATTTGCAGCGATTAGGTACCGATATAAATGTAGATAAGTAATAATGTTTAAGCAGTATTTTCAAGACATCCAATATATAGAAGTTGGTCCGGTAATTGGCCTGACCATCTTCTTCGTATTTTTTATTGTACTGATCTATCTTGTAATAAAGGCAGATTCTGGATTCATTAACAAAATGAAGAATTTACCACTGGATGATAAAGGCCAGTTAGATCAGGAACAATCTACTCAAACACAACCCTAAATTCTCTATAACCTAAATTATATTAACAATGAACAATTTCAAATTTAGTCCCATGTTGAAGCAAACCAAATGGGTTCTTGCGTTAATGTTGATGCTGTTTGCATCAGGCGCAAATGCTCAGGGGGCTGGCGAAACCACTACCTTGATCGTTGCGATGGTCATTGTGGCGCTAGTTGCCATTGTGGTTCTTCTTGTTGCTGTCTTCGCCCTTCAGGTACTTAGAAAGGTGGTGCGATTAGAGGAAGAACGACAGGCAAAAGAATCCGGCATTGAACTTCAGCCAACCGAGTCTTTATGGCAGAAATTCCTTAAGGTTGCCAACCGTCGGGTTGATATGGAAAAAGAAAAAGACATCATTCTTGACCATGACTACGATGGAATTAAGGAGCTGGATAATCACTTGCCACCATGGTGGACTTACTTATTCTATCTTACGATCGTATTCGGCATCTTCTATGTTATTGCATATCATGTAACCGATAGCTTACCATTGCAAGAAGAAGAGTATGAAATTGAAATGGCCGAAGCTGCGGCAATGGCGCAGCAAAGAATGGCTGCTCAAGAGGCTTCTGGTGAAGCGTTCAACGAGGCAGACCTGGTGCTGTCAACCGATCCGGAAATATTAGCCAGTGGCGGGAAGATTTTTAACCAACAATGTGCTGTTTGTCATAAGACCGACGGTGGAGGTAGTATTGGGCCGAATCTAACCGACGACTATTGGCTGCACGGTGCTGACATCAAAAGCGTATATACTGTAATTAAGGAAGGAGTCGTTGAAAAGGGAATGATCTCTTGGAAAGCGATGCTCTCACCTACTCAAATGCGCGATGTAGCTAACTACATTAAGTCTTTAAAAGGTACAAACCCTCCTGATGCCAAAGGGCCTCAAGGTGAGTTGGTAGAGGAGTAAACATATTAGAAGTCCCTGATTAGGCAGGGCAATTAGATTTGGGGAATGGAGAATTTATATGAGTACGAGGAGGAATTTAGGGACTCCATCGCTACAGTTGACGAGAAGGGTAAACGGATTTGGGTTTACCCTAAAAAACCAAAGGGAAGATTTACTAATGCCAGAACAGGAGTAGCTGTTCTTCTATTAGGACTACTATTTAGTGGTCCTTTTATTAAGATTGGTGGGCAGCCGCTGCTACTTTTTAATATTTTCGAACGCAAGTTTGTGATCTTTGGTATTGCTTTCTGGCCTCAGGACTTCTATCTGTTTGGCCTCGCCACCATAACGCTTTTTGTTTTTATCATTCTCTTTACGGTCGTTTTCGGTAGAGTTTGGTGCGGTTGGGCTTGCCCACAGACCATATTTATGGAGAATGTCTTCCGTAGAATAGAATACTGGATTGAAGGCGATGCCAATCAGCAGCGCAAATTAGATAAAGCGGACTGGACTACCGAAAAGATAATTAAAAAGGGATCGAAGCATCTCATTTTTATTCTTATATCAATATTAATTGCGCATACCCTAATGGCCTACCTTGTGGGGATAGACGAGGTAAAGGCCATCGTTACGGCTTCTCCCTATGAGCATTGGGGAGGATTTATTACCACTGTTTTTTTTACCATAATGTTCTATTGGGTTTTTTCTTCGTTCCGCGAACAAGCCTGTATTGCGGTTTGTCCATACGGCAGGTTACAAGGGGTATTGCTCAATAAAGACTCAATGGCTGTTGCTTACGATTTTGTACGAGGTGAGCCTAGAGGTAAGCTCAAGAAAGGGGAGATACAGGAGGATAAAGGCGACTGTATCGATTGCAAGCTTTGTGTACATGTATGTCCAACGGGAATCGATATCCGGAACGGCACTCAGCTAGAGTGCGTTAATTGTACCGCCTGCATGGATGCCTGTGACGACGTTATGGAGAAAATTGATAAGCCGAAAGGTCTTATCCGCATTTCATCATATAATAATATTGTGGAAGGCAAGAAAACTGTTCTAACCACACGCGTACTGGCCTATATTATTGTTTTAACCGGGCTGGTGGCTACTGTTTCTACTCTTATGTTGCAGCGTAGTGATATCGATGCTACTGCGCTAAGAGTGCCGGGACAGCTCTATCAGAAAACCGAAGATGGCAGAATTCAGAACTTATATAATGTTCTATTTGTCAATAAGACTTTTGATGCGGCAACGGTGGAGTTGAAATTAAAGGATCGCCCTAATGCGGAGCTAACCATTGTGGGAGGTGGCACGATAGAGATTGGGGCAAATAGTACGAAAGAATTAGTGGTATTTGTAGTAATGCCAATGGACGAGATCGATGGAGCACAAACGAAAATTGAGTTTGAAATTCTACGTAACGGAGAAGTAATAGAAACAGCCAAGACGAATTTTCTTGGTCCATTTAATTTTTAAGGGATGAACTGGGGAGGAAAGATAGCAGTAGTATTAGCCGTGTATATGATAGGCATAATAGCCGTGGTATGGTATACGATGACGTTAGACGTTAATCTGGTAGCCGAAGATTACTATCAGCAGGAAATTGCTTACGAAGAACAGATCACTAGATTAAAGAATACAGAGTTGCTTGAAGAGAAACCAAGCTTTGAAAAAAGTAGTGATGGTAAACTGCTCGTGCTTAGCTTTCCTACAGCACTAGAGCCGAAGACGGGTCAAATTATGCTGTACCGCCCTTCCGACTTTACTATGGATCGTAAGTTTAAACTTGAGCTCGACGATGTAAACCAACAGGGCTTTATTGTGGCCAGCATGAAACCCGGTTTATGGAAAGCTAAAGTAACCTGGGAGATGAAAGGGAAATCATATTTTCAAGAATTTATTATTGTTATCTAGGAGAGATGCTTTGGAGTGCTTTTGTTTTTGGCTTTTTAGGTAGTTTTCACTGCATTGGGATGTGCGGACCAATCGTTTTAGCTGTCCCTGGCCAGACTCTTATCGCTAAGATCTTATACAATTTAGGACGTGCAATAACGTATGCAGTTATGGGACTTCTCATAGGCATCATCGGCCAGGGATTTTCTTTGGCTGGCTATCAACAAACACTATCTATAATTGTTGGTGCAGCTATGCTGCTGATTGTAGTTTTTACGAAATACAAACACTTCGACCTGCCCTTAAGCGGTGCTATCTCTAAGCTCTGGATCTTTTCAAAAAATAAGCTAACACCTTTATTTAAAAGTGAATCATTAGGTGCACCATTTCTAATAGGCCTGATTAATGGCTTGTTGCCTTGCGGCTTGGTTTATGCAGCTCTATTTGCGGCCGTAGCTATGGGAGGCATGCTAGAAAGTAGTCTTTATATGTTTGTTTTTGGGCTTGGGACCACGCCGTTACTCATTGCATTGGCAGTATTTGGTAATTTTTTATCACCTGCAATTCGCGCACGCTTTAATAAAGCAGTCCCTTATTTTCTAGCTTTAGTAGCCGTACTAATCATCCTACGTGGCCTTAATCTGGGTATTCCCTATGTGAGTCCCAAAATGGATGGAGATAAAAAAATGCACCATAAGATGCATTCGGAAGTTATTGAGCTGGATGAGAAGACTGTTAAATTCTCTGGCTAAGTCCTCTTGAAACAGTAAATAGGAAAGGCTATAAAATCCAAAAGGCGAGGATAACTCGCCTTTGGGTTGGTGTGGTCTCCGGTAAAAAACCCGGGGATCCAATCTAACCACCATAGGGACTTAGCATATAGCTAAGCCGTAGTTAAATATACATATTTTGCTCAATTTGTCAAATAGTTTAGCATATTTTTTCTACACTTTTTTTAAATAAACATGACCTAAGTCTTATTCAATAACTGCTGCTTTTAGTAACTTGCAGGTTGATTAATTTTGAATGAAGGTTTCAACTAAAGATTCGTTTCAAGTAGTTTACTCGGTATATATCCATGAATACCTGGGCTATATCTTTGAATCCTTTATAGTTAAACTAGATGAGCTGGGTCGGCTTACTTTACAACATCAGAATATTTCGTCGCTCAACGCCAAAGAATTTGCATCTGGTCTCGACGAGACTGATTTCGCTTTGATTGCCTTAATGGACAAAATGCAACAAGACACGGTCGTTCATAAGTTTTCTAAAAATGGTATCAAGCCGAAGGATTTTTTTCTAAAGCATTTCACCGAAGATGAGAAGCATAAGCTGCTTCAAGGAGAAATTTCGCGCTATATGGAGGGTCTGCGCGCAGACATAATGGCGTTGCTTATTGGTAAGCCCGTTTTCGAAATGGGATCAGATGGTGAACCAACCTGGAAAGCGCTTAAGGTGATGCCTAAGAAAGCTACGGTGTTATTTCATTTTAGAAAAAACGAAGACAATACCCATTATTTCCCAACAATAAAATATGACGGGGCCAAGCTCGACTTTCAGTATAAGCAGGCTTATTTAATCTGTAAAGAACCGGCCTGGATGGTCTTGGAGGGACGAGTTTTTTCTTTTGAAAAAAATGTAGATGGCTCCAAACTTCAGCCATTTCTCAACAAGAAATTTATTGTAGTACCACAAAATGTTGAAAAGACCTACTACCAGAAGTTTATTGCACCACTTATCGCGAACTACGATGTTTACGCAAAAGGCTTTGATATCAATGCAGAGAGAAAACCCCTTGTGCCTGTATTGAGGTTTGCCCCGCTTGCACAAAATGCACTGAGTCTATTTGATAATGATAAAAAGGAGGCGACGAGCTCCAAAATTCTTTTCGAACTCTATTATAAATATGGGGAGTATAAGATTCGTGCAGATGATAAGGACCGTGTTGCTGTGAAGCTAGAGGAGCGTGACGGGCAATATATTTTTCATCGCATTAGCCGTTCAAAGACGAAAGAAGAGGCTTTCTATAATACGCTTAAGCGCAGAGGGCTTGCACTAAATGGGGCTCGAATTAGTTTGCCAACAGCACAAGGTATTGATTGGATTAAGGCTCACCAGGACGACCTGGCAGAGCAGGGTTTTTTAATCGAGCAATCGACCCATGATTCCAAGTACTTTCTGGGTAAAGCAAGCATCGAGGTGGAGATCACCGAAAATATTGATTGGTTTGACATTCATGCCATCATTAAATTTGGAGACTTTTCAATACCATTTAGTGAGCTACGAAAGCTTTTCCGTAAGAATGAAAATGAGATAACCTTGCCGAATGGTGAAGTTGCAGTAATTCCCGATTCCTGGGTAGAAGACTATGCTGAAATATTTGGATTTGTAACCGATGATGATCCAGATCAACCTCGGCTGGAGAAACATCACTTGGCATTGGTACAGCAAATCGATGAAGAAGATCATGCGAAGGTGTCGATGGATAAAAAACTTCGACAACTGAACAGTTTTGAAAGCATAAAAACCCAAGAACTCCCCGAGGGATTTAAAGGTAAGTTACGACCCTACCAAAAAGCAGGGTTCGATTGGCTGAACTTCCTTAACGAGTATAAGTTCGGTGGTTGTTTGGCGGATGATATGGGATTAGGTAAAACAGTGCAAACCTTGGCAATGCTACAAGCAGAGAAGAACAAAGGTGTACCGAACGCGACCCTCCTCATTATGCCAACATCGTTAATCTATAACTGGAAAAGGGAATCTAGAAAGTTTACACCTAAACTAAAGGTCTACGACTATACGGGTACCAATCGGCAGAAAGACATCTCACTTTTTGAAGGCTATGACTTGATTGTTACATCCTATGGTATTGTTCGAAGGGATATTGAGCATCTCACTTCCTATTATTTCAATTATGTCATATTAGATGAGTCTCAAGCTATTAAGAACCCATCTTCAAATATATCAAAAGCGGTTCGCGAACTTAACTCTAAGCACCGCTTAATCCTTACCGGTACACCGCTTGAAAATAGCACCTTAGACCTGTGGTCGCAGATGCATTTTATTAACCCTGGACTTTTGGGTCAAAAATCATTTTTTAAGAAAAAGTATCAAATTCCTATAGAAAAGCAGCAGAGCGAAGAGCATACCGAACGATTGTTCAGAATAATTAAGCCTTTTGTTTTACGGCGTCATAAATCTCAGGTGGCGAAAGATCTGCCATCGAAGATTGAGAACGTTTATTATTCCAGCATGACCGAAGAACAACGCTTGCGCTACGATGAGGTAAAGAACCAGTACCGGAACCAGATACTTAGCCATATCGAAGATTTTGGAGTAAGCAAGTCTCAAATGATGTTACTTCAAGGCCTCACGAAACTACGGCAGATTGCAAACCATCCTCGACTCATTGACCCTGCGTATGAAGGGGATTCCGGTAAGATGACGGATATGTTAATTATGATGGAAAATGCCCTATCCGAAGGCCATAAGATATTGGTGTTTAGTCAGTTCGTGAAACACCTTACACTGGTGCGAGAAACATTAGATGAGCGGGGTTTAGCCTATTGTTATTTAGATGGATCAACTAAAGACCGCGAACAACAAGTAGAACGCTTTCAGAACGAAAAGGATGTGCGTTTGTTTCTGATCTCGCTGAAGGCAGGAGGGCTGGGTCTTAATTTAACCGAGGCCGATTACGTATTCTTACTCGATCCATGGTGGAACCCTGCCGTTGAAGCCCAGGCAGTTGATCGTGCTCACCGTATTGGGCAAAAGAAGAAGGTGATCACCTATAAATATATTATGAGTGATACGGTCGAAGAAAAAATATTGGAGCTCCAACAACGCAAGGTGAAATTGGCTCAGGATTTAATCACTACCGATCAAGGATTTGTAAAGAACCTTTCGAAGGAAGACATAAGTGCCTTATTAACGTAACGAGTAAAAGTAAAGAACTATGAAGTCTATCGCATTTGGCGAAATCTTATATGATATTATTTTAGGTAAACCACACCTTGGTGGGGCTCCGTTGAATTTTGCGGTTCATTTGGCAAAGGCGGGAGGAGAAAGCCATATTATCTCGAATGTAGGCAACGATGATCTGGGCCAAAATGCCTTGGAAGAGATACGAAAGCAGGGTGTCGGGACAAGGTTTATTGGTACCGACGATAACTTAAATACGGGCACAGTTGAAGTGCAGTTGGATAAAGGTCAACCAGAATATATCATCGATAAGAATGTGGCCTACGATAATATCACTTTTAACCTGGTGCCAGAAAACTTCGATGAGACACATATTTTTTATTTTGGAACACTTAGCCAGCGCGCTGAACATAGCAGAGAAACCCTTTATAAGATTTTGGATTTCACTCATTTTGAGTTCGTATTCTACGATGTTAATTTGAGGAAGGATTGCTTTAGTAAAGAAACAATTCATCGCTCTTTTGGATACGCCAATATCATTAAGTTAAATCGCAGTGAGGTAAATACCGTTGGAGCCCTAATATTTGGCGAAAAACTGAATCTTGAAGGATTTCTGGAGCGTTGTAAGACCACATACAAACCAAAAATCATCATTATCACAGATGGTGCTAATGGTTGTTATATATTCGAAGATGGCAAAACGAATCATGTGCCAGGAACAAATATTACAGTAAAAGATACGATAGGCGCAGGAGACTCTTTTAGTGCCGCGTTTATGTATAAGTATTTTAGAACGCGCGACGCCCTCATATCAGCAGCAACCGCCAATAGGGTAGGTGCGTTTGTGGCATCGCAACAAGGCGCAATTCCAGAATATAGCCCAATGATTCAGGAGCAACTGCAACAGTAAATAATAAGAATCTGTGTTCAAACCAATTTGTTATCCACTCTATAATAGAGGATATTAGCAACTTACTTTTTTCAAAATGGCTAAGACTAAAACATCTTTTTTCTGTCAGAATTGCGGGTATGAATCGGCCAAATGGGTTGGCAAATGCCCTTCATGTCAGGAATGGAATAGTTTGGTAGAGGAAGTTGTAGCGAAAGAGGATAAAACCAAGCAAATCTGGCAACCAGAAGGTGATAGAGCAACGCCAGTACTTATCGACACTATCGATAGCGGCCAGATTGTTAGAATAACCACAAAAGATAATGAGCTGGACCGAGTTCTTGGAGGAGGTATCGTTCCGGGATCCTTGGTTCTTATAGGCGGAGAACCGGGTATTGGAAAATCAACCCTCATGCTCCAACTTTCTATGAATACCGACTTGAAGGTGCTTTATGTTTCGGGAGAAGAAAGTGATCAGCAAATTAAGCTTCGCGCCGATAGGCTAGAGTCTAAATCTAAGGATAACACCTGGATATTGAGTGAAACAGATCTTGACAAGATTTTTACGCATGCTAAGCAGGTCATGCCCGAATTAATAATCATCGATTCTATTCAAACATTAACCAGTAAAAGTTTAGAGTCAGTGGCCGGAAGCGTGGGACAGGTTCGTCATTGTGCAGGAGAGGTTTTAAAATATGCTAAGCAAACTGGGGTTCCGGTATTTCTCGTTGGGCATATCACCAAAGAGGGGTCATTAGCAGGGCCAAAAGTTTTGGAACATATGGTCGACACCGTGTTGCAGTTCGAAGGTGATTCACGAATGCTCTATCGATTACTGCGGACTACAAAGAATAGATTTGGCTCTACTGCTGAGTTAGGAATCTATGAAATGACAGGGAAAGGTCTGCGGATGGTTGATAACCCATCAGAGATTCTTATTACCCAAAGAGATCACCCACTAAGTGGAGTGAGTATTGGAGCAACTATTGAAGGGAATCGCCCACTTCTCATTGAGATCCAAGCATTAGTAAGCCCTGCTGCCTATGGCACACCGCAAAGAACTTCTACCGGCTTTGATAGTAAGCGTTTGAATATGTTGTTGGCTGTTCTCGAAAAAAGAACAGGTCTGAAACTAGGTATGCAAGATGTGTTCATCAATATGGCAGGGGGTATTCGCGTTGAGGACCCGGCTATCGATTTGGCAGTGTGCGTGGCTATTCTATCATCATTGCATGATGTTAGTGTATCGGATAAAGTTTGTTTTGCCGCCGAAGTAGGTTTAGGCGGGGAGCTCCGTGCTGTGAATAGAATCGAAAATAGAATCGCCGAAGCAGAAAAGTTGGGCTTTAAAGCAATCTATATTTCGAAATATAATAAACATATCAAAAGCCCTTCGAGTACTATTATGGTAAAAAAGTTTGGGCTTCTGCCTGAAATTTTTGGCGATCTATTTGGTTAGTGAATTAAAATACGAATTAGAAAGTTTAATGAGTATAACCCTTAGATATCGAAAAGCGAAAATGGACGATCTTCAAGCAATCATTTCTTTATTGCACGATGATGAATTAGGCAAAGCCAGAGAATCCCTCGATTCTAATACTAGTATCCGCTACGAAACAGCTATGACTCGTATACTTAAGGATGGTAATCAAGCGCTTATGGTCGCAGAAAATAACGAAGGAATTGTTGGAACATACCAGCTTAGCTTTATTCAGTATTTAACCTACACAGGAGGGTTACGAGCGCAAATTGAGGCAGTGAGGATAAAGAATACTATGCGAGGACTTGGAGTAGGAAAGGTTATGGTAGCAGATGCCATTAACTTTGCAAAGAAGCAAGGTGCTCATGTTGTTCAGTTAACAACGGATAAACAGAGGCCTGACGCAATTAAATTCTATGAATCATTAGGGTTTCGTGCTTCTCATGAAGGAATGAAACTCCATATATAATTTTACTTTGATGAATCAGGATCTTTTTCATTTTTCTCTCGGCGTATTTACAGCCTTCTTTGCCGTAATGAACCCTATAGCTAACACACCAATCTTCCAAGGCCTTACGGAAGGCCTTGATCATAAGGAGAAAAAAAAGATTGCACTACGATCTACCTTAACCGCATTTATCATTGTTGTGTTATTTACAATTCTGGGCAAGCAAATCTTTGATTTATTTGATATTACGATTCCAGCTTTTAAAATTACCGGTGGAATTATTATTTTCTACGTAGGATTTGAAATGCTTCTTTCGAAGAAATCGAAAGTTAGTAACAACGACGATAATAATGATCATGCAGACCCTTCGATATCTCCTTTAGCGATACCTATACTTGCAGGCCCGGGTACCATTGTAACGGCTATGAATCATGTTACGGAAGCGAGCTTGGCTCATCTTACCATCGTAGTTGGGGTTTTTGCTTTAATGATTTTATTAACTTACCTCGCCTTTGTTTTAAGTGATAAGATTGTACAAAAGATTGGCACAAACTTAATAACAGTTTTAAGTAAAATCATGGGCCTTATTTTGGCAATCCTTGGGACTGGAATGGTAATTACCGGCCTAAAGTTGGCATTCAATATTTAGCCCAGTATGATGAAAAGGTTTCTTTTAACCGGACTAGTTTTTATTTATTGGTTTACTGCTTTTGCTCAACCTATAGATCTGGAAAAGAGTCGGGTTGAGTTTAAGGTTGGCAATATGGGATTCATGACTGTATCAGGGACCATATCTGGGATGAAGGGTACGGTTCAATTCGATCAGGATAATTTAAAAGATGCACATTTTGATGTGACCGTTGAACCGGCAACTATTGAGACAAATAATAATAAGCGCGACGAACATTTAAAAGAGGAAGACTTTTTTAATGTGGCGGAGTATCTTTCAATTCGATTTGTTTCATCTGAAGTTTTAAAAACATCGAAAGGGTTTTTAGCGAGAGGGGAGCTGAGCCTAAGGGGTGTTACAAGAAATATTGACATCCCCTTTGCCTTAAGTCAGGAGCTAAGCGAAGTAATTCTTAAGGGTAAAATTCAAGTTGATCGAGAAGATTACGCGCTAGGAACAGATAAATATAGTGGAGCCTTTATGATTGGTTCTACTGTTGAGGTTGTTATTATATGTGTATTAACCCAGTAGCATGAAGTTATTTTCGGGTCAGCCTCCCTAAGTATTGGCCCGATTCTTCACGGGCTATAACCTCTAGATTAAACCCATTCTTAGCTGCTTCTTCTGCTAAGGTTTTTGAATCGACATAGAGCCATTTGAACCATGGTCCTCGCCTATTTTTATACTCATACTGATAATCCAATTCCCCATAATATTGGTTTCTGGGTTTAACAGTATCGTATATATAATTAACATCACTGGAGTCTAAGAGAACCTGACCGCCTGGTTCTAGAATTGAATTGGCCTTTGCAAAAAAATCGGATAGCGCATTAAATTGACCACAGATCCCTAAACCATTCATTAACAACAGTAGGGTATCGTATTTATCGCTAATAGGATCAGCAAAAAAATCCTTTTTTAGAACATTAACTATTCCCCGTTCTTGCATGATTTCACAATAGCGATCGGAGATGTCTAGAGCATCAACCATTATACCTCTGGTCTGAAGAATTGACGTCATTGCACCAAGGCCCGCGCCAACGTCCAACGTTTTGCCTTTACACAATTCAAGTGCTTGATATTCTATTTCCAGAAGTTCGGATTCATCTCTGAGGTAGACACCTAGGTCCATATCATCGGGCTCTCCATAGTAATTATGAATGAGAAGCTTGCCAGAAAATTCGTTATTATAAAAATCAATAAGTGCTGCTTCAAAAACTTCGTCCATATTGCACTAGGCTAATAAGAGTTTTTGAGTTTGCATGGATTCGCCTTACTTCTTTTTAGCCTTTTTAACCTGATCTCCTTCGAGTTTTTTATCAGCGACATTCCGATCTAGAAAGGCATTTATTTTGTCGATATCTAATTTGCCATCGATTTCACCAAAAGAAGTTACATTAACATCTAAATCTCCTAGTTCTTGATGGGCCTTAGCGGTTTTATCCTTTTTTTTCATAGCTATGTCAACTTTTCAATTGCTGTTTGAATGCGATGTTTAGTTTCTGAAACACCGAGTACTTGCATGATGTCTACGATGTCTGGTCCTCCGCCATAACCAACCAAGGCAAGCCTCAGGCCTGGCATTACCTTGCCAATCCCTGAACCATTATCGTTGGCAATGTCCCAAAGCGATTGTTTTAACTCTTCGCCATTTTTAAGCAGGTCGCTGGTTAACCCTTGCGCAAACAACTTAAGAATTGCAGCGACCTCGGTATTCCATTTCTTACGAGCCATTTGCTCATCGTATTCACTAGGTTCAACAAAAAAGAAGCTGCCTAAGTTCCAGTAATCGGTAAAGAAGGTTACCCTGTCTGCCATCAAAGAAACAATTCGTGCGGCCTTTTCGATTGAGCAACTAAATCCTTTGCTTTCAACGTACTCAACATATTGAGTTTCTATTTCTTCCTGAGGTTGTTCTCTAAGATAGATTTGATTGTACCACTTCGCCTTTTCTATATCAAATTTCGCCCCTGACTTATTAATTCCTTTTAGGCTGAACACCTTAATAAGTTCGCTCATACTGAATACCTCCTCATCGCTGCCCGGGTTCCACCCTAGTAAGGCGATAAAGTTCACCAGCGCAGCGGGGTAGTATCCTTCTTCACGAAAACCAGGAACAGATTCATTGGTCTTCGGGTCTTGCCATAGAATAGGAAAAATAGGAAACCCATGCTTCTCTGCATCGCGCTTACTTAGCTTGCCCGATCCCTCTGGTTTTAAAAGTAAAGGCAGATGCGCAAATTTTGGAATCTCAGTGCCCCAACCCAATAACTTGTAGAGCAATACATGTAAAGGAGCCGACGGTAGCCATTCCTCACCACGAATTACATGAGATATTTCCATGAGATGATCATCAACAACGTTAGCCAAATGGTAGGTTGGGTAGCCGTCAGATTTCATCAAGATTTTATCATCGATAAGATTAGACTCAACGGTTACTTCACCACGCACAATATCTTGCACTGTGATCGATTTATTTTCGGGTACTTTTAGACGAATAACATAGGGATCGCCAGATTCGATTCTATGTTTGGTTTCTTCTTCACTCAGGGTGAGCGAATTTTCCATATTCATTCGTGTGGTGATACCATATTGCTGGATGGCCGCTTTTTCTTCCTGGAGCTTTTTACGCATTGCGTCGAGGGCTTCAGGGGTATCAAAAGCATAATAGGCTCTACCGCTATCTAATAATTGTTGCGCGTATTTTTTATAGGTATCGAGTCGCTCCGATTGCCGATATGGGCCGAAGTCTCCTTCATGAAATGGGCTTTCATCTGGTTCAATGCCGCACCATTCTAAGGCATCCATAATATATTTCTCAGCACCTTCAACCTTTCTTTTTTGATCGGTGTCTTCAATCCGCACAATAAACTTTCCCCCTTGATTCTGGGCAAAAAGATAATTGTATAAGGCTGTTCTAACTCCTCCAATATGTAATCCCCCAGTAGGACTGGGAGCAAACCTAACTCTCACTTCAGCTGCCATGTTTCTTTAAATATCGCAGCAAAAGTAGTGGAATTTATAATGCGGCAATGCAGGAAATCTCAACATTCACATTTTTTGGTAGCGTACGTACTGCAACCGTTTCTCTTGCTGGTGCATTTTCATCAAAATAATTCCCATAAATTTCATTCACACTACCGAAATCATTCATATCTGAGATAAATATTGAAGTTTTTACAACGGCAGAAAAATCAGTGCCCGCCTCGGCAAGTATGGCTTTAAGATTTTGCATTACCTGTTCAGTTTCCAACTTAATACCACCTGATTCTAATTCTCCGGTTGCAGGGATAATAGGAATCTGTCCGGAAATAAATAACATTCCATTAGCGCTTACTGCTTGGTTGTATGGCCCGATAGGCGCCGGTGCCTTGGGTGTATTGATTATAGTTTTGCTCATTTTTATGGGATTTGGTTACTTTTGATCAAATGTAAAAAAAGGAGCCCTATTTTAATGAACATTTATGTAATTGGTAGTTCGGAACAGTTTAACCAAGTAAAGGACAAGGTTGCTAAAGAGCATAATGTAAAGGGTGTTCAAGGCATCGATCAGATTTCCGGGAACGAGCCTGTTACTATCTTCGACTTTGGGTTTGATGAGACCACCGATAGCCTCGAGCAATACGCTGCACTCAGCAATGCTAATTTATTTATTAATGCCACAAGGTTAAGCCTGATAGAAACGGCCTATTTTTCGGAGAATGAACAGCCCAATTTATTTGGCATGGCGGCAGACCCAACGTTTCTGGAAAGATCAATGATGGAGTTAAGTGCTCATCCTTCGAATGCTCAGGATATAAATGAATTAGTTGACTTGCTTGGCATTAATGCTACGATAGTCGATGATAGAGTTGGTATGGTAACACCCAGAATTATCGCTATGATAATCAATGAAGCCTATTTTACTGTTCAAGAGGGCACTGCCACGCGAGAAGATATCGATACAGGAATGAAGCTGGGCACAAATTACCCTATGGGGCCGTTCGAGTGGGCTACGAAATGGGGAATAACGAATATTTATGAATTATTGGAAGCACTTTATCTCGACACAAAAGAAGAGAGGTATAAAATCTGCCCTCTCCTAAAGAAGGAGTACCTGCTTAATGGGTAACTATTCGCTACATTGCAAAGCTTCGAATTGGGAAGTGCTGAGTACAGTTTTCTTGAATAGCTCACCTGAGAGGTCGTAATAGAGGAGCACGACGATATCGGCTTCTTCCACCCATTTTTCTGCAATGAGAACAGCCTCGTTATTTCGATGTTTCAGGGCTACTTCTCCAAAGGTTGAGTTAAGGATTACTCCCGACGACGATGACCATATCCCATACCCTACCCCCTTAAAGAATTTCAACAGATCCATATTGGGGTGGTCAAGATTCCAATAGTCGCTAATATTATCCAACAGAACGCTACCATTTTTCAAATTCCAAAAAGTCCAGCGAAAATTATTCTTAAGGATACTGATCGAATCGTTATAATATCTAATTTCAGAATATCGAATTGGTACAACTGTAGAATCAACACGATCGACCAAGCCAAGCAGCCCGTCGTTTTCTACAATAAAGTAGTTTTCGTCGTATGCCTTTATAGGCTTATCATACTTAGCTTTTATAAAGGTGTTATTCAAAGTATTAAATAGCCCAAACTTCCCATCAGAAAGGAATGAAATATAGCCTCTTCCAATGCTAGTGGCCCCATCTACGTCTTTCAGAACAAGTTTTCCTTTATTATCAAGGATATTATATACCAGACCTTTAATCGCAAAAATCATGTAGTCATCACCTAAATCGCGCAGCTTGTCGAATTTGGGAAGAGCAACTCGTTCTCCATATGTATTTATTACCGACTGTTTTCTATTTGCCTGGGTTAGAATGTAATGCCGACTACTACTATTTTGCCCCATTTTACGAATAGGCTGAATATTGTCGCCTTCTTCCAGTATCAGACTGCTTGAATCGCTAAAGTAGCAGGTAGTAATATCCGCCTCGGTAAGGTTAACCGCAGTGGTTCCTATGAGCTCTGCCTCCTTTACGACCATGAATGGCTTTTGTTTATAGAATACATCGACCGAATCATCCTTAAAGCCTAAGGTCCAATCTTGATTCGACGAGATATCGAGGTACCACTTTTTTGCAATTCTGGTATCTAGAATGCTATCAAAGGCATCAATAAAAAATCCATCTTCGAGTAACTCTATACTTTGATCCGCAAAAGGCACCATTTCTTCCAAAGTCTCATTTAAGAGGGAGCTAAGCCCTTCTTTTTTTACCAGTATGCGATCTGAGCGAAGTACGGTAACCGAACTGTAAGGCATACTAAATTCTATTGAATTCTGATCGAGAAGGGGGTATAGATCACTCCATGAATAGATGCCGTATTGACCTGCTTTGGATATAATGAGGTAATTATTGAACTGAAAAAGAGTGTCATAATCAGGGCTTGTCATAGTGATGCCAGTAATACTCTCAAACCCCCAGAGATCATTAACCCTATACCCTATAAATGGGCCAACCAATGTTGCATTTTGGTATATTTTGCCAGATGTAGGATCTCCGTTTTGATGAATGAATGATTTCCCTTTTTCATAGTTGAGTTCCAGAAACCCCGACGGTAAAACGGTATAGCTTTTAAAGTTGTCTTGAATTATAGGAGACCCATTAATAGAAAGAAGAGTGCTTTCTTCTTTCGCGATTAAGTGAACATACTGCAAATATTCAGCACATTTAGTAGCATTACTTAATTCTGAAGCCGTGGCGAGAATCACATCTCCCTTGCTATCCATAATTTCTGTTTGATTGTCTTGAATTGTAAGGAGCAAAAGTTTATCCTGAAGTGCAGTTGCTTGATGAAGAGAGTCTCGCACTTTAGCACTGACTAAACCTTGAGTCAAAAAATCAATTTTTCCCGCGTTTGTGAGAAACTGATACATTCGTAAGGCAGCTTTTTCATGTAGATAACTATTCGGGTACAAATCTAAAAATGCCTTATATGCTTCAGCAGAGTTTTTACCGGTGATGATGTTAAATATTTGCTTTTCGACCTCTTTTCGGTGCCAGGTTTTAGGGTATGTTCGTAGAAATGATTGATAGTCGGATAATTTGCCAGAGGCTGTTTTCTTCTTAAAGAGCAAGTATTCATATCTTTTCTCGGCCTCTGGTGCATCAAGTGCTGTAGGATAGGTCTCTAAAAAGCTTTTGTAGGCCTGGTAAGTGTCAGCTTTAGAGGCATTAAGAAAAGCCTTTTGATTTCGGAAGTAGATAGCCGAGTCAATAAGAGTCGATGACTCAAAGTCATTTATAAAATCCGTATAATCACTAACCTTGCCCCGGATTTTCGCCCGTTCGAAGGCGGCCTGCTCAATTTCTGATTTTAGTTCGCTAAAAATCTCAGGACTAAAGCTATCGTCAATGAGCTTCTCTTGTTCCTTCTCTGTAAGACCGCCAAAATCTGCTTGGGCAGCAAGAACGTAGAAATAGGCTGAATCCAGATCATAGTAGGTTGAATCTGGTTCAAAAAGATATTCTGCAAGTAGATATTTCGAGGCGGGAGCCAGCGAGTCCTTCGCAATCGTTTTTCTTATCAGTTCAAGCGCATCTTCAATCTTGTCTTTTACCAATAAACTCTTAGCTCGCTTTGCCTGTGTGTAAGCAGAGAAAGATAGAAAAACCAGGCAGATAACAGCAATTGCTCGCATATTACTAAGGTAGAACATTAGGATTTTAACGCCCAATACGACGCTGCTAGTATTTAGTTTTAGTAATACTTTGGTTAAGTATTTATCAACCTTACTCAGATCTAATTTACCGTTTTTCGTCCAGAACCAGCAGCAAGCTGCTGTCCTGAACAACAAAAAGCCCACCACAGGAAACTCTATTAGTGTGATATCCTTGATAGGATTAGCTTCGCTGATCCTTTTGGGGGGATTTCACAACCCACGAAGCCTGATCACCTTGTGATTCTGGGCTTTTTCGTCCAGAACCAGCATCAAGCTGCTGTCCTGAACAATAAAAAGCCCACCACTTCGTGGCAGGCTTCGTGTGTTGTGGGACATACTGGATTCGAACCAGTGACCCCTAGCTTGTCGAGCTAGTGCTCTAAACCAACTGAGCTAATATCCCATT
>CBDUMS010000062.1:0-21941 GCA_965368405.1 uncultured Cyclobacteriaceae bacterium | reverse complement strand
CCATAAGATTTTCCTGCTACAGCAGCCATTTCGTTATTTTCGGCATTATCATACGATTTACCAGGGCAATATTTATAGAGTCGCCAATAACTACCCTCATTAGTTTTAAGATAGGATTTATTCGAGCTTGTGTAAATGAATTCGATATGTGCTTGGGGCTCCTCAAAACTCTGAAAATGTGATATGATTAGGCAAATATTGGACATTAGGCCTTCAATATTTTTAAAGATGCCCTTGTCAATCTCCTGGAGAAAATACACAGGCAGGCCATCTGAATTGATTACCGCAAAACTTTTATTAATTAAACCCGTGGTATTTGAAACTAGGCTATAGTTGTCTTTGGGGATATTGAATTTAGATAGAATAGAATCCGTTATGTGATCAGAAGTCATTATTTATCAAAGTCAGTATAAAGTAAATACTTATCTCGCATAACCATATACTTTTCAAGATCTACCTCCCATGTATCTCTTATCTGGGCTGCAGACTTGCCAGCCAATAATTGATTCCTGAGTTGATCACTACCGGCGAGAAGATCAAAATAATTAGCTCGATCGAAAAATGAGCTATCGTTATCAAAGATGTTAAAATAGTCTATTAAATACGATAAGTCTAATGAATACACCGCTTCTCCTTCTCTTAAATCTTCACCGTAACAAACCTTATCCTGATGTTTGGGGTATTTTGAAACCCCATCAATACTCCTAGGCGTAAAAGTAAATTCACCTGCTATGCTATCGGGGTGCCCGGTAACCTGAAATGGGAATTCCGTTCCACGACCAATACTAATTATTGTTGCCTCGAAAAGGCATAAGGACGGGTATAGTTCTATTGCACGGGCATTAGGCAAATTTGGCGACGGGGCAATGGGTAATTCGTACCGGGTATCGTGTGTGTAATTCTGATTTTTAATAATTGTGGCATCACAGACACGAGCAGAATCAAGCCAGCCCTCACCATTTATCATTTGGGCTAACTCTCCGTTAGTTAGACCATAAACAATTGGAATGGGGTGCATACCAATAAATGAGCTATAAGCCGTATCAAGAACAGGTCCATCTACGTAATGACCATTTGGATTAGGTCGATCGAGAATAATCAAAGGAAGATTGTTTTCGGCACAAGCCTCCATAACATAATGCATGGTGCTTATAAAAGTATAGAACCGGGCGCCCACGTCCTGGATATCAAAAATTAATATATCAATGCCTTCTAAATCTTCTGGTGTAGGCTTTTTATGAGCACCATAGAGAGAGATAATGGGTATACCGGTGGCAGGGTCGATACTATCGTCGATTATCTCACCATCATAGGCATCGCCACGAAAACCATGTTCTGGAGCAAATATGGCTTTGATATCAATATCCAGGGCTAAGAGTGTATCCACCAGATGTTTGTTATGAATCGTCGAGGTCTGGTTGATGACTAAACCGACTCTTTTATCCTTGATTAAGGGGAGGTACTCATTGGTTTGCCAGGCTCCAGGGCTTATGGTAGAGTCCGTTGTTACCGGCTCTTGTAATGAGCAAGAAGAAAATAGGGTAATCGCAGTTAGAAAGGCTAGGATATTGTGCATGAATTATTATTTAGTTAAATATAAAACGAACTAATTAAATCTGAGGTGATTACTAAAAAATACTCTCTCTGTAATTTTTATCACAGTGCGCCACAAGCTAAGCTAACATCTTTGTAATGAAATAAGATTTAAGATTCTTCCTATGGGTTTAAGATCATTGCTTGGTTTCGGAGAGAAAAAGAGAATCGTTTTGTCATATCTGGAACGAAATGCCACGATCATCGACATTAGACCCAAAGAGGCATTTGATCTTAGTGCCATTGCCAATGCCGAATCAATAGAAATGGATGCAGTGAGTGAAAATATAGAACGAATTAGAACCATGGCTCCTGTGGTATTGTGCTGCAATTCAGGTTTCAAGAGCGATGAGGTTGCAGTTTACTTACGTAAGAAAGGAATTGATGCCATTAATGGCGGCAGTTGGAGGAGGGTTAAGAAAATTATTAGTGCTTAATGATTGCGATAGAAAAATTTAAGATTAACGACTTTGCACTCGATGTGATTGAAGCGAGTCATTCCAAGCCAGTTCTAGTTGATTTCTGGGCGGAATGGTGTGATCCGTGCAAATTTATCGGCCCGATCCTAGAAAAGCTGTCATCCGAACCCCAAGCACAATGGAAACTGGTAACTGTCAATACGGAAAAGCATCCAGAGCTTGCCAACGAGTGGGGGATAAGAGGAGTTCCGAATCTCAAATTGTTTTATAAGGGTAAAGTAATCGATGAAGTGGCTGGTGCCATGGCTGAAGCAGATATGCGTGCTTGGTTAGCAACCCGAATGCCTTCTGAAGCCAAGAATTTGCAATACGAAGGCCTGGAATTAATCGAAAAAGGCAGCGTAAAAGAGGGGGTTGTGCTCTTGGAAAAAGCAATTGCTGCTGATGCTTCCTTAGAACAATCGAAAATTGCCTTAGCAAAGCTTAAGCTATGGGAATCGCCGGATGAGGTGAAGTTACTCCTGGGTGAAATAGGTTATCTAGATCAAGCAAATGAGCTCTTATTACTGGCTGAGTCACTAACCCTAAATCAAGCGGCTATTAACGATAGTAAAGCCAGCCATAATATATGGAATGGCATTGTTGCCTTGCGTAAATTAGATTTCGATCAGGCAATACAATGTTTTATAAAAGCAATAATAATCGATAAGCCATTCAAAGAGCAGCTGGCTAGAAGATTGGCCATAGCCGTTTTTCATTACTTAGGAGAATCGCATGCAATAACAAGAACTTATCGTCGTCAATTTGACATGGCCTTGTATTAAGATGTTAGCAAAGTGGCCTTTATATCGAATTATAATTTCAGCCTCGGGAGTCGTTATAGGCGCACTAGGAGGTTATGCATATTGGTATTATATTGGGTGTTACTCCGGCACCTGTCCTATTACTTCGAAAGCATCGAATAGTAGTCTATACGGAGCAGTGATGGGTTTTCTAATAGCAGGAACCATCTGGGATTTAATAAGTAAAAGAACAGCAAAACATAAAGAAAAATGAATTATCACTATAGCAAAAAAGTTACCGGTAGTTTCGAACAAGTTATTGATCAAGTTACCGCAGAATTGAAAAATGAAGGGTTTGGTGTTTTAACAGAAATCGATTTCTCAGGCACCATGAAGAAGAAGTTGGATAAGGATATTCCGGCCTATCGAATTTTAGGGGCGTGTAACCCGGGATTTGCATATAAAGCCTATGAAGCGGAAGATAAGATTGGGACGATGCTCCCTTGTAATGTAATTGTGCAAGATGCCGGTAGCGGAGAAATCGAAGTCTCGGCGGTTAACCCCATTGCCTCGATGATGGGGGTAGAAAACAACAGCTTGGGTGATGTGGCCGATGAGGTTAAAACGAAACTAGAAAAGGTAATCGACGCTTTATAGCGAAATTTAAGTTTGTGAGGAAGGGTTGATTGTCTTTAATCAACCCTTTTTTGTGGGTAAAAGTTAAAATTTACCTAACTAACGTTTGTTAGGCACTTCCATAATACAAGAGGTGGTAATGACTTGTTATCACTTCAAATCTTCAAGGATGATATTCATTTATAAAATCATAAAAAATGGTTAAATTCAATAAATTTTAATTGAATGAGTGATTTAACCATTATTAAAGCCTCGGGTGAAAGGGTAAAATTCGATGAATCGAAATTAATTGCTTCCTTAGATAGATCGGGGGCAGGTTCTGATATAATTGCACAAGTGTTAGAAGGCTTATACGAACATCTTCACGATGGCATGACTTCGCGTAAAATCTATCGTCAGGCACACCGTTTATTGCATAAGATCTCATCGCATAATGCTGGTAGATATAAATTAAAGGAGGCTATTTTTGAATTAGGACCAAGCGGTTATCCATTCGAACACTTTTTCGGGGAATTATTAAGAAACCAAGGCTATCAAACGCAAGTAGGGGTAATGGTAAAAGGGAAATGCGTCTCCCACGAAATTGATGTTATTGCTGAAAATGAGCATAATCATTTTATGGTGGAATGTAAATTTCATTCATCACCTGGTAAAAAGAGCAACGTAATTGTGCCGATGTATATTCATTCTCGCTTTAAAGATATTATTGCTACGATGGAAAACCTGCCAGGTTATGGGACCAAGCTGCACCAGAGCTGGGTAGTAACCAACACACGATTTACACAAGATGCTATCGATTATGGTAAGTGCATGGGAATGAATTTGGTTAGCTGGGATTACCCACATGATTCTAATCTGAGAAACCGTATCGACAGGTCCGGTTTGCATCCTATTACTACAATTTCCACCTTAAAGAAAACAGAAAAGCAACATTTGCTCGGACTGGGTATTGTTACCTGTAGAAATTTACTGGAAAGGAAAGAAGCGCTGGTGGAGATGGGAATTGGAAATGCGAAAATAAAGCGCGTAATGCTTGATGCTGAGCGCATTATTCATCAGCAATAAAAAAAGAGGCTTAGCAATTGCTAAACCTCTTACGTATAGCGGATGTAGTTTTTATCCATCCATCTTAATCAACCAATTTCAAATTATTCGAACTCTTTCTCTTTAAATTTGTTTTCTTTAAACATCGAGGAGCTCCTTTGAGTTCATAAAGAATACTATTTTGTCAGAATATTTAATAATTTCCGGTACTAACAGAGATGAAGCGATCTCTCCAACGGTAGCAAAAACATATCAAGAACTTCTTGTCAATGCTGGAGTGTCAGCCGAAATTATCGACTTGCGCCAGCTCCCTGCTGACTACATCAGCTCTGCGCTATATGCGAACGCCGGATCGAACCAGGAGTTTAACCCTATTCGTGAGAAAATGAAACTGGCGACTAAGTATGTATTTGTAATACCTGAATATAATGGGTCATTTCCCGGTGTACTTAAAGCTTTTGTCGATGGGTTGGAATTTCCTTCAACATTTACAGGGAAAAAAGCCGCCTTGGTGGGTGTATCCTCTGGATTGCTTGGCAGTACCCATGCCATGAGTCATTTTACAGATATTCTAAACTACTGCGGAACACATGTTCTCGCACGAAAGCCCAGGCTAACTAAAATATCGCAGTTCTTGCAAGGCGATAAGCTTATGAATGAGCAATATATTGCGCAACTTGATAAGCAGATTAAAGAGTTAATCTCTTTTTAGTCTATTTGATTCGATCTGGGTTTTCTGTAATAAAAGCGGACCAACTTTTCTTAGCTTTAACAGGATTCCCACCTTGATAATGATGACAGAGCGCCACGCCAAGTGCGTCGGTGGCATCTAATAACTTAGGTGCTTCTTTTATCTTTAGCAACTGCATAAGCATTGCAGCAACCTGTTCCTTAGAGGCATTCCCATTGCCGGTAACCGATTGCTTTACTTTTTTAGGAGCATACTCTGTGATAGGAACTTCGCGATAGAGCGCCGCAGCCATGGCAACCCCCTGGGCTCTGCCTAATTTTAACATCGACTGAACATTTTTACCAAAAAAAGGTGCCTCTAACGCCACCTCGTCAGGACTAAACTCATCTACCAGACCCAATACTCTCTCGAAGATCTTCTTTAGTTTAAGCTCATAACCCGTATATTTTTTAAGGTGAATTACACCATATTGTAATACCCTTAACTTATTGCCATGGATATGTATTAATCCATATCCCATTACATTCGTACCCGGGTCTAAACCCAGAATAATGGTTTCTTTTTGCGTATTTTTTTCTATTTTAACCACTAATGCAAGTTAACAGGTATATAGCACTTCCCAAAAGTAGTTTTTTTAACTCAAAGCTCTTTTTCATTATAAGGGTGGCACTATTTATCACAGTCTTGGTGTATCTGTGGCAGGCTGCGCTTAATAACGCAGTTTTTCTAAAAGAGATAACCAATTTAAAACTTCAGTGGAGTGTTGAACGCAGTTTGTTTTTGTTGAGTGCAATTTTACTTCTTCCATTCAACTGGATTTTAGAAGGAAAGAAGTGGCAACTATTGGCAAGAAATAGAGTTGCTTTTTCTAAAGCGATGGAAGGGGTGCTGTTGGGCGTTACCCTCGATAATATTTTACCTTTTGGTACTGGTGGGATATCGGGTAGATTGATGTCGATTCATAAGGAACATCGTAGTCAGGCCATATCAGGAATCCTTGCAGGACAAGTAGTGCAATCTATAATTACCATGGGATTTGGTTTGTTTGGGCTATATCTTGTAGTATCTGGAAATAAAGAGCAGGTTTTATGGAATACCACTTATTCGCTTGGCACTCTAATAATTGGCATTGTGTTAATATCGGCTGGCATAACCTTTAAAAATCAATTGCTTAATTTTTTAGCACCTCTTAAAAGTTATCCTGTTAAATCATGGCTCCTGGTCTTTATATTTTCGGTAACTCGTTACCTCATTTTCTTAGGGCAATTCATATTTCTTGGATTATTTTTCGCAAATGATATCGATATTTATTTGATACTAGGATGTGCAACCTGGGTTTTTGCTGCTCGCACTTTTATGCCAAAAGTTACCAATCTAGAGAGACTTGGCATCAGGGCAGCAGCCGTAATCCTTTTCACGAATATATTGTCAATTCCATCAGGAGGGTTGCTTGTAACTGTAGGTGTATTATGGTTTATTAACTTAGCGTTGCCATCAATTATTGGATTGTACTATCTTCCTAGGCTCCGACGTGAGGATATCTTTTAATCAGAAGTAATGGCCGTATTTGTCGCAGTTGTGCTCATACTCTATTTATTCCTCATCCTATTATTTTGGATCGGTTGGGAGCGAATTGTGATCCATCAATCCAACGAATCTTTTATACCCAAGGTGTCGGTAATAATTGCCGTAAGAAATGAAGCCAAAAATATCGATCGATTGCTGAATGATCTTAATGCTCAAGTTTACCCTTCTCAAAACTTAGAAATAATATTTATCGACGATCATTCTACTGATGATACCGCTAAACGTATTGAAGACTTTATTAATTCTGCTCAGCTTCCTATGAGCCTGTTACAGCTCCTCGATCAGGAGGGCAAAAAAGCCGCCGTAAGAAAGGGAGTAGAGGCTGCTAAGGGGAATATCATCCTAACAACTGATGGAGACTGCTCGATGGCACCCAATTGGGTTAATAGCATGATTCTCGGGTTTGAAAATAACGAGGTTCAGATGATTTCAGGCCCTGTAAAACTTGGTCCAGCACATACAATTTTTCAGCGATGGCAAGCAATAGAATTTAGTTCACTAATTAGTACTGGAGCGGCTACACTGGGGTTTGGGTATCCTACTATGGCCAATGCGGCAAATATGGCTTTCAGAAAAGAGGTTTATCTTCAATCGTCGAATTTGGCAGGTAGTACAATAAGTTCTGGGGATGATATTTTTCTGCTTCATGATATTGGTGAAACAAAAGGTGCTGTGGCTTTTTGTATGAATCAGGACGCTATTGTATCCACAGTTCCGGCTTCTACTGCTGCGGCATTCTATAATCAGCGAAAGCGATGGGCAGGGAAATGGACTGCCTATAAGAGTAAGGCCACAAAGTTGCTTGCAATCTTTATTTTTCTTGTAAACTTCATTACCCTCATTTTACCGCTGCTTGTATATTCTGATCAAATCTCGTGGTATCTAGCGCTCAATCTTTTTCTAACGAAAGTATTTTTTGAGTATTGGTTTTTACTAGAGGTACAAAAGTTCTTCAAGACTAGGTTTCTGCTCCATGAGTTTATTATTTTAGCTATTATTTATCCGATTTACGTAGTTTTCACGGCAATTACTGCTACTACAACTGGATACGGATGGAAAGACAGGAAACACTATGACAGCGCTCGAAGATCAGGTAATTGATCAATTATACTTTGTAACATCCTTTCAGGACGTTAAAGATCAATCAGGAATATCGGAAGATGAACTTGTATTAACTCTTTGGAACCTGATTAAGAAGGAATGGGTAAAATGCTTTACTACTCCGGAAACAGAGATAGAACTATCTGAATCAGAGTTTAATTCGAATTATGGTGATTATCACTATCTTGCTTCAAAAAAGGGTTTAATGGCCCATAATTTACGCGAGTAAATAAGAATGAGTGAAATAACGGACTATAAGAAGCAATACAATCTCAAGCAGATGGAGCTCGATTCCCTGCTCGAGATAACCGAGGCTATTAATAGCAATTTGCCGGAAACTGCTTTGTATAAAATTTATGATTTCACCATACGGGCAAATCTCAATATTTCTAAATATGCCCTTTTTGTTTTAGAAGGTAGTTGGCAGGCCAAAGTGTCGTTTGGTTTGCCTGTAGATTTAAAAGAGAGTTGTGAACTTCCACAGGAACTTCTCGAACTAAAGCAAATTACGGCTATAAATAACTTGGAGTCACCATTCGATCATTTTAAAGTAGCCATACCGATATTCCATAAAACACAGTTATTAGCACTGGTTTTGGCTACAGGGAGCCAGGCGGATGAGAGTGAGCTCAACCTTACTTTTTTGCAGGCTATTAGTAATTTGATAATTGTAGCCATAGAAAACAAGCGATTGGCACGAAGGCAACTCGAGGAAGAAGCCATTCGAAAAGAGCTCGAAATTGCCAAAAATGTACAATCATTTTTATTCCCTGCCAATCTACCTGATGGTGTACGGTTAAAGGTAGAGGCGAGTTATTTGCCTCATCATACGGTTGGAGGAGATTATTACGATTACATTCCTATTAATAAAAATCAGTTTTTAGTATGTATCGCCGATGTATCTGGCAAAGGAATACCCGCCGCTCTAATGATGTCGAATTTTCAGGCATCCTTACATACTATGTTACGGCATACATCCAATCTTACCGAGATTGTAGAAGCCTTGAACTATCAGATTCAGGAAAGTGGTAAGGGAGAGAGTTTTATTACATTTTTCGCGGCTATTTACGACCATGAACTCAATACTATGGTCTACATTAATGCGGGTCATAACCCGCCTATTCTTATCGATGATCACGGTAGTTTACATAATCTGGATGTTGGAACTACGGTTTTAGGAGTTTTTGACCCTTTGCCCTTTATATCAGAAGGTTTTATACCCGACTTAGAAGGATTTACCTTGTTTGCTTATACCGATGGTGTAACGGAAACCGAAAATGAGGCAGGTGAGGAGATTGGTAGCGATCACCTCTTGGACTATATTAAAACCAACTATAAGAAAAACTTGCCGCAAATTCATCAGGAATTATTAATTGAACTGGATGAATTTAGGGGTAATGTTAGTTACAAAGATGACATAACCATGCTTTCTTGCCGCGTAGAAGCCCGTTAGATCATGTACTTGCATAAAACACCAGCTGCCTTTAGGCTCCTTTTTCCGAATATCTTATGGCGAAAAAGAACAAAGAATAAAGAAATCTTTCTAACCTTCGATGACGGTCCCATCCCCGAAGCAACGCCATGGATACTTGATCTTCTCGATCAATATAATGCGAAAGCAACTTTCTTTATGGTTGGGGAAAACATAGAACGATATCCCGAGGTTTATAAGGAGGTTATTGAACGTGGCCATGCTGTCGGTAATCACACCCGTAACCATCTTAATGGCTGGGCTACTTTAGATAAGGCTTATATTGAAAATACTGCAGCCGCGGAAAGCTTACTGGCAGGTGCTTCTCAAAAACTGTTTCGTCCACCGCATGGAAGAATTAAGCCATCGCAATATGCCAAAATGAAAGCGGACTATAAAATTGTAATGTGGGATGTGCTTTCGGGAGACTTTGACAGATCGATTTCTGAAGAGTATTGTCTGAAAAAGACAATTGGCGCTACGCAACGAGGATCGATCGTGCTATTTCATGATTCTGTAAAAACCATCGATTTAGTTAAGGTAGTCTTGCCGGGTTACCTCAATCATTTCGCTCAACTTAAGTATTCCTTTCAATCGTTATGATCCTTTTAGTCATACTGGCAGGGCTTGTTGTGTCGATTTATCTGGTTTTGATAATTCTTTGGGTTTTTAATTATAAGAATGAACAAGGCGGACTTGACACCACGCCATTTGTTTCTATATTGATTGCAGCCCGTAATGAAGAGGACAACCTTACCGATACCCTAGAATCCTTATTAAGGTTAGATTATCCAATGGGAAGCTATGAAGTTCTTATTGGTGATGATATGAGTCAAGACCGCACCAGGGAAGTTGCTGAAGCGTATTCGGCGCTTCATAAGCAGTTCAAATGTCATCCAATCTATAAAAAGACAATTAAGGGCAATGGCAAGGCGAATGTTCTAGCTCAACTCATAAAAAAAGCCAAAGGCGAATACATTTTTATTACCGATGCGGATATAAGCGTTCCACCTACATGGCTAAGATCGATGCTCTTAGGGATGGATGACACTACTGCCTTGGTTACAGGTACTTCAGTGGTGGAAGGAAAAGGGTTATTGGCATATTTACAGCAAATCGATTGGCTTTTTGCTACCAGCATGCTCAAAGCAGTATCGGATCTTAATATTCCTGTAACAACCATGGGTAATAATATGCTCATGAGGAAGTCTGTATATGAGGAGGTAGGGGGTTATGAAGCCATGTCATTTTCGGTTACGGAAGACCTTGAGCTTTTTAATGCTATCAAAGGGCAATATAAAACGGTGAATCTCTTCCATCCGGATGTTCTTAATCTATCAAAAGCTCAAAATTCTCTTAAAGATTTATTAGTTCAACGAAAACGATGGATGACAGGAGCTTTTGATTTGCCCCTTTTAATGATTTTATTATTATTTATCCAGACATCATTTTTTGCAATAATTCTTCTGCTTCTCATACTTAATCCAGCTTTCGGCATGGGTGTATTGATTACGAAGTTGATTCTACGATATAGTTTTATAAGTTTGGCGGCAAATAAGTTGAAACGTAGCGTAAATATTTTAGGGAGTATTATTTTTGAGTTTTATAATGCCATTTTTTCCTTTGTGTCGTTAATTTATTACTTGATACCGGGTAAAATTGCTTGGAAGGGACGAAAATATTAGGATATGATAACAGTGAAGCTATTCGGAATTGCTAGAGAAATTGTTGGAAGTAGCAGTATTGTTATAGAAGAGGCCATACCTACAGTTGAGAAGCTCCTCGATCATCTGAAATCCGAATACACCCAGCTTAATAAATTAACCTCTTTGCTGGTTGCGGTGAATAGCGAATATGCATCAGCTGATGCAGAAATAGGCACGAACGATGAAATTGCCATTATACCACCAGTTAGTGGAGGATAAGATGGATCTACTTTACATATCTCATACTGAACTTATACCCGAGGAAATAATTAATGCCGTTGGCGCTGATGATGCTGGTGCGATAAATGTATTTATTGGTACGGTAAGAAATGCAACTAAGGGTCGAGATGTGCAATATCTGGAGTTTGAGGCCTACGAACCTATGGCTCTCAAAGAAATGCAGAAAATCGTTGCTACCACTAAGCAAAAATGGCCTGTCGTAGAGATGGCTATTCATCACCGCGTTGGCAAGTTAGAAATCGGTGATATTCCAGTTGTTATCGCGGTAGCGACGGCGCATCGCCAGCAAGGATTCGACGCTTGCGAATATGCTATCGATACTTTGAAAAAAACTGTTCCGATCTGGAAAAAGGAGATTTTTACCGATGGAGAACAGTGGGTTTCTGCTCACCCGTAGACAATTCATTAGCGAGAATTACAATTCATCCTGATTATTCTACAGTTCGGTAGAACTTATTTTAATGAGTACCCAAGCTTTTCATTCTTTGTATTGTTATGAAAGCAGCAATACAAATCATTCTACTTCTTCTGATCGCAATTTCGACGATCGCTCAGACGAATATTTCGGGTCTTATTACTGACAGTGCCAATGAACCCTTAATTGGCGCCAATGTCTTTATAAAGGGTACTTACACTGGAGTAAGTACGGATCTAGATGGTCATTTTCATTTCAAAACCGATCTTACTGGTCCTGCATATCTCGCCGTTACCTATATAGGATATCTCGATCAGGAAATTGAAATTCACCTAAATGGCAAGCCTGTGAACGTAGAGGTTCGATTAAAGGAATCCATTAATAAAATGGATGCTGTGGTGATAACAGCGGGCGTTTTTCAGGGCGGGGACAACACGAAAAGTGAAGTCCTAAAACCACTGGATATTGTTACTACGGCTGGTGCAACCGCAGATATTGCAGGGGCACTCAATACCTTGCCAGGAACCCAGGCAGTAGGCGAGGAGGGTAGATTATTTGTAAGAGGAGGTTCAGGAAATGAAACCAAGACCTATATCGATGGCCTTCAGGTATTAAGTCCCTATTCAACCACAATTCCCAATACCCCAACCCGCGGAAGGTTTTCGCCATTTATGTTTAGTGGCACAAGTTTTAGTACGGGCGGGTACTCGGCAGAATATGGTCAGGCACTATCATCAGCATTAATATTAACAACTAAAGAAAAACCTACTCAAACCAGGACCGATTTAAGCTTAATGACGGTAGGTGGCGAGATAAGTCATACCCAATCCTGGGCAAAGTCTTCTATCGCAGCGCAAGGGGCATATTATAATATGACTCCCTATTTCGCCTTGGTGGAACAAGAAAATGATTGGGTTAAAGCACCCGAAAGTGCCCAGGCGAACCTCGCAGTACGACAAATGATAGGCAATACAGGCATGTTAAAGGTTTATGGAAATATGAGTACAAATAACTTCAGGCTTTATCAGGGTCCAAACAGGGAATTAGTGGATATTAAGAATAACTATTTCTATGGCAACACCTCGTTCAAAAACTTGTTAGGCAAAAAATGGAGCTATCATACCGGTGCATCCATAACGCACAACGAAGATATAATATTAAATGGACAGGAAGACATCGTGGAAATCACCAAAGGAGGTCATCTTAAAGCTAATTTAAAAGGAGATATTACCGATCGCATCGCCTTAAATACTGGTGCTGAGTTGCTCTACTCCGAAAGTAATTTTGGCTATTCTAATTCTGATGATATTGCAATAAATGTAGGATACCAAAACCCGATCTATTCTGCATTTGCAGAAACAGACATTTATTTATCTAAAAATTTCGTGGCGCGACTCGGAGCTCGAGTTGAATACACCAACCTAAATGAAAACTTATATATAGCACCTCGCTTTTCTTTAGGGTATAAAACAGGGCAGCATAGTCAGGTGGCCTTTGCTGCCGGAAGCTTTCAGCAGGCGGCTGCCGACGACCTCGTAAGAATTAACAATCGGCTTGATTTTGAAAAAGCGGACCATTTAATTCTTAATTATCAAATCATCACTTCCAAGCAGACTTTCCGTATCGAAGGATATATCAAAAGGTATCGCGATTTAGTTAAGTTCGACCCGGCCAATCCTTATAATAATACACTTATCACAAATGATGGCAACGGTTATGCACGCGGCATAGATGTGTTCTGGAGAGATAATAAAACTATCCGCAATGCCGATTATTGGATTTCTTATTCCTATTTGGATACGGAACGCGATTATAGGGATTATCCTGTTAGCGCTATGCCAACCTATGCGTCGCAGCATAATCTTTCGGTGGTCTATAAGCATTTTGTTTCAGCGCTAAAAACTCAATTCAGCGGAACATACACCGTGGCTTCGCCACGACCTTATAATGATCCTAATACCTCATCATTTAATAGTGGTAGAACGCCAATGTATCTCGACCTCAGCTTAAGTGTTAGTTACCTAGCCACGCAAAGTATCATCGTTTATGGGAGCGTAACCAATGTGCTTGGAAGAGAAAACATATTTGGCTACACCTATTCCAGAACACCGAATGCTGAAGGAGTTTTTGAAGGTACGGCAAACACTTTGCCTGCTCCAAGATTCATCTTTTTAGGGGTTTTCATTACGTTCAGTAAGGATCCAACATTAAATCAATTAAAATCATTATAAACTATAAAACAACTATTATGAAAAGAACACACATTGTTATTACGTTATTATGCCTGGGATTAGGATGGAGTGCAAGCGCACAATCTACGACCGATCTAACCGTGACTATTGCCAATATTAAAAGTACTGAAGGTAGGGTAGTAGTATCCATTTTTAATTCAGAAGAGACATTCCTAGGCAAGCATTATAAGCAACAGGTTAGGGCTGCAGAAACAGGGAGCTTAGAATTTAAATTCGAAGAATTACCATCGGGTACTTATACCATTAGCACATATCATGACCAAAACAAAAATGGTGAACTGGATAAGAATTTCATAGGAATCCCATCCGAGCCTTATGGTATATCAATGGAGGGAAAGAGCAATTTTGGACCTCCAAGTTATCAAAAAGCAGTGTTTTCTATCGAAGGAAAACCCAAGACACTTACAATTCAACTCTAAATAAAAAACAAAATGAAAAAGTTACTTAGTATTATCGCGATTCTTAGTTTGTCTTTGACCGTTTGGGCGAAAGACTATAATAAAGCAATGACAGAGGCCATAGATAAAATGTATGAGGCTAGAACAAGTCAGGAGTATTTAGAAATGGCTAATTTATTCGATCGAATTGGCTCCGCCGAACAGGATAAATGGTTACCTTATTATTATTCTGCTTTTTGTTACACGATGTTGTCGACGAATACCAAAGAACCAGGTTCAATTGATGAGTACTTAGATAAAGCCGATGAATATCTTGCAACAGCCGAGCGATTGAATGGAGATCAGGTAGAAGTTCTGGCGATGAAAGGATTTACAGCAATGCTAAGAATTTCGGTCGATCCGGGAACAAGGGGTCAGGAGTACTCCATGAAATCAGTTGGGTTTCTACAACAGGCGATGCAAATTGATAATAGAAACCCTAGAGTAGTTTTAATGCTGGGCCAAATGCAATATGGCACTGCGCAGTTTTTTGGGTCGGGTACTACCGAAGCATGCGAAATGTTTAATACGGCACTAGCGCTATTTAAGGAGCAAGAAAACCAAGACTTGGGACTTAACCCACGATGGGGCAAGTCACAAGTGGAGTCGATGCTCACAAAGTGTGAAGGATAATTTCTATTTTAGTTTTTAAGGAAGCGTATTATGAAAAATACTAAAGAGTACAGGGAGTTCTTTGTTGTCTTAATACTGGCAACTGGAATGGGATGGATAATGTGCCCTAACTGCATGAAATCCTGGTCATATGCCTGGAAAATGGAAGCCATTATGGTTACCATCTGGATGGTTATGTGGTATGGCAATAGGTTTGTATCGCAGCTCGCAAGCCGCTATTTTTCCTGGATTAATGAACCAACAAAACGATTCATTGCAGGGGTGATCGGAACTACAGTATTCAGCACCTCAGCAATTTTGGGGTTGGCGCTATTTTTTAATACGATATTCGATATTAGCATTGGAAATGGCTGGGGAACAGCCTGGGTGAGTATAGGAATTAGTCTTGCTATATTATTATTTATGCAGGCACGGGAGTTTTTATTCTCATGGCGCAATCTTGCACTTCGACAGGAAAAAATGCGTAGTGAGCTATTAGAGGCCCAGTATGAGGTATTAAAGAATCAGATTAATCCTCATTTTATGTTTAACGGGCTTAACGCCTTATCCTCTCTGGTTTATGAAGATCAGGACATGGCAGCAAAATACATAGATCAGCTGGCCAAGGTATTACGATACGTGTTGCACTCCGGTAAGCATGAAATTGTTACAATTCATGAAGAGTTGGAAGTATTAGCTTCTTATATATTTCTACAAAAGATCCGTTTTGGCAACAACTTAAATGTTGATATAGAGATAAATCAAGATAGCAAGGAAAATATGGTTGCACCACTCGTGTTTCAAATGCTTATCGAAAATGCGATTAAGCATAACGAAATAACCTCGGATAACCCGCTGCAGATTTCTATTCGTCAGGAGGGTGATTATTTAGTAGTTTCTAATAACCTACGTTTAAAGGATGCTGCGATGCAGGATTCGACGCAACTAGGTTTACCAAATATTAAAGCGCGTTATAAAACGTTATCGAATAACGAAGTTCAGATAGAGCAATCGACTAAAGAATTTATTGTAAAGATTCCTATCCTTAAAGAACTAAAATGAAGCGAGTTGTTATAATCGAAGATGAGATGTTGGCCGCAAAACGGCTACAGAAGCTATTGGAGGCATCGAGCCATGATTTCGAAATTGTGACCATTTTAGATTCGGTAAAAAATTCGGCAAAATGGCTTGCTAATAACGAAGCGCCAGAACTTTTGTTTATGGACATTCAACTAGGTGATGGCCTAAGCTTCGAAATCTTTGATATAATTGAAGTAAAAAGTCCGGTTATTTTCATTACTGCATTTAATGAATATGCCATCGAAGCCTTTAAACTAAACAGCATCGCTTATTTGCTGAAACCCATTAGCGAGGAATCTCTCGTGGGTGCGTTGGATAAATATGCCGATATGACGAAGCTTTTTAATCAATCGCGTCAGAAACAGCAGGTTGTTGACTTGCGTGCCTCGCTTCAAGATGGATTTAAAAAGCGTTTTATGATTAAAGTAGGGGATCATCTAAAGTCGGTACTCACACAAGATGTAGCCTACTTTTACAGCCGCGATAAAGCAACCTATCTAAAGACTTATGAAGGACGAAGTTATTTACTCGACTATTCGCTCGAGCAGCTTGCGGAAATGCTTGACCCATTAGAGTATTTCCGTATAAATAGAAAGTACTTAGTTGGTTTGAATGCAATTGCCGATATCGTAGCCTACTCCAACAGTAGACTAGCGGTTTCTCTTCCTAATCAAGATGAAAAAGACATTATTGTAAGTCGCGAACGAGTAACTGATTTTAAAGAATGGCTAGACCGCTAAGTCTAGTTAATCCCATTAAATAAACGTCCCCAACGAATTTTACTGAAAAAGCTCTTGTCTGGATCAATTGACATCCAGATAAATAAAGCTTTGCCAACCACATGGTCTGCAGGAACAAAGCCCCAAAACCTTGAATCCTCTGAATTGTGACGGTTATCACCCATCATAAAATAGTAGTTCTGCTTAAAGGTATACGTAGTAAGTGGCTCCCCATCGATTTTCAAGGTACCATCTTTTACTTCAACCAGATCATGACCCTCATAATATTCAATTACCGAGCCATATTTCGTCATGGTCTCATCATTTACGTCGATGGTCCATCCTTCGCCAGGTACTTCAATAGGGCCCCAGAAATCCACGTTCCAAGGATATTTATTTGCATTCGGATAAATTCGCATCTCTGGTTGACCAGCTTCCGCATCCAGAACATTGACAGCTCCAATAAACTGCAATGTCCTAAGTTCATCGGCAGTTTTAGGTGTAGTAAAAACCATATAACCACCATTTACTTTGTACTTCTCAGTTATATCATATTTATCAAAAATTCTTTGATTAATGGTTTCTCCTGTTTGAATGAAATACCTAAACTGAGTTTTAGGAGGATTCTCCTCTAACTCACCATTAATATAGACCTGCATATCCTTCACCTCAAGTACATCACCTGGGGCTGCTACGCAACGTTTAATATAGTTGGTCTTTAGATCAACCGGATACTGAAAATCAGGTGGATAGTTGAAAACAACGACATCGTTTCTTTTTACCGAACTGAAACCAGGAAGGCGAAATTGTGGAAGTTGAATCCAATCGAGATAGGAGGGAATGTTCGTGCCCCAAATCTTTTGATGCGTTAATGGCATCTGGAGAGGAGTAGCCGGGGTACGGGCTCCATAATGGAGCTTACTCACAAAGAGAAAGTCGCCAACCAATAATGATTTCTCCATGGATGGGGTTGGGATGGTAAAAGCTTCAAGAATTAACCATCGAATAATTGTGGCGGCTACCACAGCAAAGACGATTGCATCTGTCCATTCTCTTACCTTGGTCTTGGGTTTTGCATTTTTATCCTTCTTGCCTAAACCAATATAACTTAAGAGGCTTTTTTTCTTATTCTCCTGATTTTCTTCGCTCATAATACTCTCGATTCATTTATCCTTATTTGTGCAGGATACTTTAAAAAACTTACAAAGGATGATATATTTTTTTTGAAAACCAATTTTATTGGCTCGCCAGATAGTCCTTCATTGAAAGAACTCCTTTTTTATCTGTGAGCCACTCTGCAACATCAACCGCGCCGTTCGCAAAACCTTCTCGATTTAAAGCCTCATGGGTAATGGTAATAGTATCATTAATTCCTCGATAAACTATTTTGTGGGTACCGGGCACTTCACCCTCTCGGATCGACTTAATTGGGACAGATTCTTTTTCACGCTCATCCTTATTAACCCAACGTTTAAGCCCATTAAACCGCGCTATTATAGCTTCAGCTAGCGTAATGGCCGTGCCACTGGGAGAGTCTAGTTTCTGGGTATGATGAATTTCCTCGATTTCAGGTATATAATTGTACTTATGAAGCTTATCTGCGAGGTCTTCGTTTAATTGGAAGAAGAGGTTTACTCCAATACTAAAGTTCGAAGCATAGAAAAAGCATCCATTAAGAGCATTAGTCTTCTCAACTACACCAGGCAGCGCATCTAACCAGCCGGTAGTTCCAGAAAGCACAGGGATATTATTATCCAAACAAAATTCTATATTCTTAACAGCCGCATCGGGCGCGGTAAACTCAATAGCAATATCAACGCTTTCTGGGTTAAAGCTTATACCATCTAGCTCAGCCACTTCATTTACGGCATAAGTGACTGCATGCCCTCGGGTTGTAAGTATCGCCTCGATGGCTTTACCCATTTTGCCATAACCCAGTAACAATACTTTCATTAGAATTTAAACTTTAAGGACAGGCCTAAATTCGTGTCCATTTTATTAATGCGTTGGTAACTTGGTTCTAGCATCACGGACAAATCCTGATTCACATCGAACTCAATTAAGTGTGCATCAACATGGGCGTCGACAATTTGTAGCATATAAAAAATGATCCCGAATAGCGCCACCTGATCTCTACTCCGACGATAGAAGTCACGCGCACTTCGAAGGGCTGCCTGATCTAATACTGTTTCGTTGGGATAATCCGGGTCACCTTCAATTTCATAAATTAGATTCTTTCGATAAAACTGATAGCGCTCATTATTCCATGAAATAAAATAGCCAAACGCCCCGAGACCTCCCCATACAATGGGGATTTTCCAATACTTCTTATTGTATGCTTGCCCTAACCCTGGGATAGTGGCAGAAAGAAGGGCTGCCCGTGCCGGACTGTGATCAGGCGCTTGCATTTCAATTTCTGTAATAGGGCCCTGGGTTCCTAATGACCTTAGAACGGTGGTATCACCATTTACAACAGTCGTATCAGCAATAGTTAGCTCCTGGCTATAGATAATGGTAGCCTGCAGGAGTACCGCTAATGTCAATATTATTCTCAAACCTCGTTTCTATAATGAAATATCTAGTATCTCGAGCAATCTATTCAGGTCCTGAGCAGAAGAAAAAGGAATCTTAATAGCGCCCTTATTTTTAGTATCTGCTGAAAGAACAACTTTAGTGCCAAAATGTGAGGACAACGTATGTTGCAATTTTTTAATGGCCGGGTCTTGGGCGACCGAGCTTTTTTCTGGCTTCTTGGATGGGGTTCCAGATAGTTTTTTTGCCAACTCTTCTACATTTCGAACACTTAGACCATCTCGAATTATTCTTTTGAACAACTCAAGTTGCACATCAACATTCTCAATATTAATAATCGCTCTAGCGTGCCCCATGCTAATCTTCTTATCACGAATCGCAGCTTGAATATCCGGAGGTAACTTAAGCAACCTTAGATAGTTAGTTACCGTTGAGCGGTTTTTACTCACCCGTTCGGCCATTTCCTCCTGATTAAGGTTACATTCAGACATTAATCGTTTATAGCTCAAGGCAATTTCAATAGCATTAAGATCCTCGCGCTGAATATTTTCGATGATGGCCATCTCCAGCATCTGCTGATCGTCGGCTGTACGAATGTATGCGGGTAACTTATTTAGCTTAGCGAGCTTCGATGCCTGTAGCCTTCGCTCACCAGCAATTAACTGGTACTGGTTATTTGATAATTTTCTTACGGTTATAGGCTGAATTATGCCTTGGGCTTTAATCGATTCGGCAAGCTCTGCGAGAGCTGCTGCATCAAAATCGGTTCGTGGCTGGTAAGGGTTTACCTCAATTTGATCAATCGAAATTTCATTTACGCCAAGACGTTCATCGCGCTTGTGCAGTAAATCTTTATCCTGCTTTGCACTAGTGCCAGACTCATTTAAGAGGGCTCCTAAACCACGACCGAGTACATTCTTCTGTTTAGCGCTCATCAATTAAGAATTTTTGTCAATTATTTCCTGAGCAAGATTAAGATAGCTTATGGCTCCTGTGCTATTGGCATCGTGGGTAAGTGCTGGTTTTCCAAAGCTTGGGGCTTCAGATAATTTAACATTACGCGGTATTATCGTATCAAATACAATGTCTTGGAAATGCTGCCTGACCTCTTCCACAACTTGATTAGAAAGCCTTAAACGCACGTCATACATCGTTAGAAGAATACCCTCTATTTCCAGATTTGGATTAAGCCTTGTCTGAATAATTTTAATAGTATTGAGCAATTTGCCGAGCCCTTCGAGGGCGAAGTACTCACATTGTACTGGTATAATTACTGTGTCCGCAGCCGTCATGGCATTCACAGTAATTAATCCTAAAGATGGTGAGCAATCAATAATTATAAAATCGTATTCATCGCGAATAGGGGCGAGTGCCTCTCTCATTTTTTCCTCACGGTTCTGCAGATTTACCAATTCTAGCTCGGCACCAACAAGGTCGATATTCGAAGGTATAAGGTGTAGGTAGTTTATTTCAGTTTCAATAATGGCATGGCGTACGTCGGCACCATCTACCATACATTCATAGATACTGGTTTCTATGGTTCTTGGATTTATCCCGATTCCTGAGGCACTATTAGCCTGTGGATCAGCGTCAACAATCAATGTTTTTTGTTCTAGCGCCGCCAAGCTTGCTGCAACATTTATTGCAGTTGTAGTTTTACCAACTCCGCCTTTTTGGTTTGCAATTGCAATTATTTTACTCATTCAATGAATTATATTGTGGTACTCGAACCTACAGCTAACAAAGTTAGTTCTATTCCTTTAGATTTGAAGGACTCTACTGCTTCTTCTTTATTAATTTCTATGAACGGGAAGGTGTCGTAGTGCATACCCAATACTTTTTCTGTTTTAACAAATTCGGCAGCCATTATCGCTTCCTCTATGCCCATGGTGAAATTATCGCCTATCGGTAGAATTGCCATATCAATGGCAAAGAATTCGGGAATAAGTTTCATGTCTTGATGCAGCGCGGTATCTCCTGCAATATAAATTGTTCCTTCGTCATTGCTCAGGATAAACCCGGCAGGATTACCCCCATAGCTACCATCGGGTAATCCGCTGGAATGAACGGCATTAACCATCTTTAGGGTGCCAAAATCGAATTGCCATTTTCCACCATGATTCATAGGGTGACCTTCAATTCCTTTATTTCCGTACCAGGAAACAATTTCAAAGTTGGAAATAATCGTAGCACCGCTGCTCTTAGCTATTGTTTCAGCGTCGGCAACATGATCTTGATGACCATGCGTAATTAAGATATAATCTGGGCTTAAATCGTTGATGTTAATACTTGCAGCAAGCGGGTTTGGGGTTATAAAAGGGTCTACAAGCAGCGTTTTTCCTGATGTGATTATTTGAATGCAGCCATGTCCGAGATATTGAATTTCCATGTTAAACTGGTCTTGGTTATAAAAAATATTAGCTAATCAAAGATACCTATTCTGCTTCTTAAAAATAAGATGGAAAAATGATTTTGAATTAAGAAACCAAAGCCCATAGTCAAGAGAGTGTTTATAACCTAGTATGATAAATCAATTATCAAAAGTTCAGGCTCTTTAATGATCGTAGATTATTCAAAAACCAGAGTTAGTTTGCCATAGATGTTTGCAAAAGGTAAGAATAAAA
>CBDUMS010000061.1:0-22332 GCA_965368405.1 uncultured Cyclobacteriaceae bacterium | reverse complement strand
AGCGACCGGCCAACAGAAGCAACTTCTAGGCTATGCGTTAACCGGTTGTGTACAAAATCATCCTCTGGTAAAGGAAATACCTGCGTTTTATCTTGCAATCGCCGAAAGGGCAAAGAAAAAATGATTCTGTCAAAGTCTTTTTCGAATTCACTTCTGTCAGGTCTAGTATCTGTATATTCAACTCCTGCTCTTTTCGGTGATAGTAATGCTGTCCAATTCATAATCTAATTGCTAAGATCAAACATTTTAGCCTTCCAACCGAATAGTATCCTGCCGTAATAAGTTAGAGAGGGTTTTGTAGAGCTCTGGGTTATATTGATTAAGCTCATGGGGTTGCTCAAAGTATAATTCCATTCCGGTCGCAAAAAATTCATCTTCATTAACGCCTGCATATTGTCTGAAAGGAGATTTTTCGCCACGCCGGATTTTTGCCATTTCAACTTCGGCCATGGATAGCCACTTATTATATTCAGTCCGGCTAAAAAAGTTGTGCTCCCCGTTACGAATCATGTTTTCGAGCTTTAAAGCATGAGCCATTTCATGCAAACCAAGATTTATACCATCAGAATCATCCGCATAACCTTGAACAAAATATTTCCACGATACTACTATGGCCTTATGACGCGGGTTCACTTCCCCTTTATGATATTGTTTGTTTATGGTTGAGTAATACTCGTCTGGATAGATCAAGATTCTTTCAAAATGGCGTAGTGTAACATTAGGGAGACCAAAGGTTAGTTGCACCGCCGATGATCCGATGAGGGCTCTCATTTCATCCGTTACAAAGGCTATACCGCGTGGCACGAACTCTTTAGTGCGAATAAATTGTTGCAGTTTCCGCAAAAATCGTTTTTTGCTTTCTGGTGGAAGTTTCTGATAGAAACTATTATGCTTTTCGAGTGCCTGCACATAGCTTGGAGGGAGTGGTCTAAGCGTAGCGGCAAATTCCCAAACTGCATCAATTTTTCTGGAGAAGGCAATCGCAGCAAGTACAAAAAAGAGTAGGATCGTTACAATACCCATTGCAACAAGAAGATCAGAGCTTTTTTAATAGTTCATTAATCGACGTTTGCTTTACCAACGTCAACCCTAATTCCTCTATTGATATTCGATCTTGCTCCATGCTATCTCTATGGCGAATGGTAACAGTATTATCTTCTAAGGTTTGATGATCGACGGTAATACAAAAAGGTGTGCCAATTGCATCTTGTCGACGATAACGACGCCCAATTGCATCCTTTTCATCGTACTGCAGATTTAAATCAAATTTTAATTGATCTATAATTTCTCGAGCCTTTTCAGGTAATCCATCTTTCTTAAGTAAAGGAAGAATTGCTGCTTTGATTGGTGCCAATGCAGCAGGAATCTTTAATACCAGTCGTTCCGAGCCATCCGGTAGCTTCTCCTCCTGATAAGCTGCTGATAGAACAGCTAGGAACATTCGGTCCAGGCCAATAGATGTCTCTATTACGTAAGGGGTATAGCTGGTATTATCAACCGGATCGAAGAATTGTAATTTCTTGCCGGAGAACTTTTCGTGTGCAGCCAAATCGAAGTCGGTACGCGAATGTATTCCTTCGAGCTCTTTAAATCCCATTGGGAAGTTAAATTCTATATCCGCAGCTGCATTTGCGTAATGTGCTAAGTTTAAGTGGTCGTGAAAACGATAGTTTTCATCGCCTAACCCTAAAACTTTATGCCACCCAATTCTTTTCTCTTTCCATTCTTCATAGAAGGTTAGCTCTTCGCCTGGCTTAACAAAATATTGCATTTCCATTTGCTCAAATTCTCGCATTCTGAAAATAAACTGACGCGCAATAATCTCATTCCTAAAGGCCTTACCGGTTTGAGCAATCCCAAACGGCAGTTTCATTCTACCCGATTTCTGAACATTAAGGTAATTAACAAAAATACCTTGCGCGGTTTCTGGTCGTAAGTAAATGTTGCTGGCCTCATCCGATACCGAACCCATGTCGGTAGAAAACATCAGATTGAACTGACGAACATCGGTCCAATTACGCGATCCGGAAATCGGGCATGCGATCTCTAACTCAACAATCAAATCTTTAATCGCCGCTAAGTCTGAAGATTCCAGTGCATCCTTCATCTTTGCATTGATCGCATTAATTTTTTCCTGGTATTGCAGTACCCTTCCGTTGGTACTTACAAATTCTTCCTGATTGAAGGCATCGCCAAAACGCTTTGCAGCCTTGGCAACTTCTTTTGCAATTTTTCCTTCGATTTTGGCAATATGGTCTTCGAGCAGAACATCGGCACGATATCGCTTTTTAGAATCCTTATTGTCTATTAATGGATCGTTAAAAGCATCGACATGACCTGATGCTTTCCAAGTGGTAGGGTGCATAAAAATAGCTGCATCAATTCCCACGATGTTCTCATTAAGCTGGACCATCGATCGCCACCAGTAAGATCTAATATTATTTTTAAGCTCAACACCATTTTGACCGTAGTCGTATGTTGCAGCTAAGCCATCATAGATCTCACTAGAAGGAAAGATGAACCCATATTCCTTTGCGTGAGCAATAATTTTCTTTAAAAGGTTTGCGTCATTTTGTGCCATAGCCGCAAAGGTAGGAAAGAGTAATTGAATCTAAATCAGGAAATGAAGGTTAATCTAAGCTCCTTCAAATTTAAGCGCCACCTGGCTTAAGCTTTCCTTAGAACCAACCATCGTCAGAATATCACCACGTCTCAAACGAGTATAGCCATGTGTTATGATAAAATTGCCACGTCGTTTTAGTGAAAGTACAATCACATCGGCCGGCAGTCGCAGATTCCTTAAACGTAAACTATGCAGATCAGGATTAATTACTTCAACATCCATAGAATCCTGATCTTCCTGCATGCCCAAGAGTAGTGTGGCGGCCTGCGGCGAACGTACAAAGTGATCTAATAAGCTTACGATAGCTGTAGAAGGCTCAACAATAAGCGCTCCAAGCTGATGGAACTTATTAAAATTAAAGCGATGGTTCAGACGAACAATAATATCCTTGGTTCCAATATGTTCATAGACCAGTTCTGCGATTGTATAATTTTCCTCATCGGTTAACATAGTAACAACTGCTTCGGCCCGCTTAGCCTCTAGCTCATTTAAGGTCTCGAGTGAAAGATCTTTAATTTTTTGAATATTCAGATCTGGATATTCTGAGAGATCTAATTCCTGCTTTAGTGTCGCCATCTTTACTTCCCAACCATTTTCCATCAATTGTCTGGCAAGCGCTACCGACTGTGGCTCAAAGCCAAAAACTATTGCATCTCGAACTCCATCAAATTCTGGAACACTTGCCCTTTCATGGCCTTCCTTAACCAAATTAATAGCCCATTTAAACAGCGGTGGTCCTACTATTTGGTTAATAACAATAACAGAGATAATTATACTTGCGAATTCCTCTCCCCACTCTGGGAAGGTGCTCGCTACAATTGTAGCCAGGCCAAGTCCAACACCAGCTTGGGTTACATAAGGCATCCATGCTAATCTTTTAAATAATGGTGGATCTCCCGCCAGCTCGCCTCCTAAATATCCTCCGATCATTAATGAAACTAGTCGAACTCCAAAGAGTATAAGCGTAATACCGATTACGCTAGCGATAATCCCTAAGTTCATTGCTGCCCCAGACAGGACAAAGAATGCCACATAAACATAAGGACTAACTTTTTCAAGAATAATCAGGAACTCCGCTCTATATTTCGAATAATTTGTAACGATAAAACTCCCGATAATACAAACGAGCAGCGGCTCAATGGTAAGCGGATGACTGAACATAGCTATCGTTAAATCGGATAGATAATAATGAAGCAGATATACCAAATATCCCGATACGACCAAGAGTATACTTTTCGTATTAAACCGTAGTGGAGCGCGCAATAAGAATATAAGTACCTGACCAAGGAGCAGGCCAACAACAAAGCTACCGGTGAGCTCTAGTGCCAGCAGTCCAATAAGGCCTAAATTTATAGCTGAGCCTGAATATATTGCCACGGAGACTTCCAGGGTGAGCGAAAATAAGATGATTACAAAGAAATCTTTGAGCACAGTTACACCAAGCGCAGTTTGGACAAATGGCCCTTTGGCCCGCATTTCGTTTACTATAGCTATAGCTGATGCCGGCGACCGTGCCACAAAAATCACTGCAAATAGAGCAGATATGGCCATTTTATTGCCAATAGACTGATCTTGCATAAAGGGAATTAGATCAGCTAAAAAAAATACAGCCAATGCACTTAAGAAAAAGGTTACAAAAAGCTGGCTGGCTGTCATCCACTTAATGCTATTTATACGCGAGCGCATTTCTCGAAGATAGAGTTCAGCACTTGCTGCAAAAGCTATAAATGCTAGAGCGATATCGTTAATAAAACCCAGATGTGGAATTGCATTTTGTGGGATCAGATTAAAAACATAGGGCCCGGTAAGAATACCTGTGACCAGTAATCCAGTAATTACAGGTAGTTGGCGTTTTACAAAATACTTCGCAATTACATTAGCAGCAATGGCAACGATTATAAAGCCTCCAATAAGTTTTATGATCGAATAGTCAAATACCATAGGTTCTTAAAGCAGTTCAATTAAGTAGTACTTAAAGCAAAAGTTTAAGATACATAATTCTCACTAAAGAAGAATAAAAATGTGCTTAGGAAGATCTTACTCAACTAATTGTTAAGCAGAAAAAAGGTCGATATACCAATCTACAGTCTTCTCAATCCCCGACTCAAAATCCTCGTCGGCCATCCACCCCAGCTCAGATTCGATTTTAGAGGCATCGATGGCATAACGTCTGTCATGCCCAGGACGATCCGTAACAAAACTTATTAACGACTTATAGCCCTCGGGATGACCACCAGGCTTTTTTTGATCCAAGAGCTCGCAGATGCTATGCACGATATATAAATTATCTCGTTCGTTTTTACCTCCTATGTTATAGGTCTGACCGGAACGTCCATTTTTATACGCAATCTCAATTCCCTTACAATGATCTAATACATAAAGCCAATCTCGAATATTCTTTCCATCACCATAAATTGGAATGGGCTCACCAGCGAGTGCCTTTCTGATTATAGTAGGTATGAGTTTTTCCTTATGTTGCTTTGGTCCATAATTATTAGAACAATTGGTAGTAACAACATTCATTCCGTAGGTATGATGGTAAGATCTTACAAGGAAATCGGATGACGCTTTTGATGCACTATAAGGGCTGTTGGGCGCATAAGGCGTTTCTTCGGTAAATAAGCCCGTCGCTCCAAGCGAACCATAAACTTCATCCGTAGAAACATGTAGAAATCTATTGCTTTCTTTTCCTACCTTCACCTGCCCTGGGCCATCCATCCAATGATTACGAGCAACTTCGAGGAGAGTAAAGGTGCCATTAATATTTGTGGCAATAAATGCCGATGGACCTGAAATTGAGTTATCTACATGCGATTCTGCTGCGAAATGATACACACCCTCAAAATCATACTTATTAAACAGTGAGGTTACAAGTTCATTGTCTCTAATATCTCCTTTCACAAACACATAACGTTCATTATTATCAAGCTCGGCTAAGTTAGATAAGTCACCGGCATAGGTAAGTAAATCTAGATTTACTACTGTATGCGTTGGGTTGCTCTCTAAGTAATGAGGAATAAAATTAGAACCTATAAAACCTGCGCCACCAGTTACCAGAAATGTATGTGCCATTAGAATCTGTTAGTATTTTGTACGATTTAACGCTACAAAACTAGCAGGATTTCACCTAGATACAGCAATAATTTAATAAAATACAATGATCATTTAAAAGCGCTAAACTCTATTCATCATATATAATAGTATACCCTCTTATACCATGCTCATGACTATCTAAGCCCTCTAGCTCATGTTGTTCAGAAACTCGTATACCAATAGTCTTTTTCAATATATAAAAGACTAAAAAAGCAATAGGAAAGGCTGCCGCGCCATAGGCGAAGACACCAAGAAGCTGCGTAGAGATGCTATGGATTGGGTTCACAGAAAATATCCCGACGGCAAGCGTACCCCATACTCCATTGGTAAGATGAACTGAAACTGCTCCTACCACATCATCGAGATGCAATTTATCTAAAAGTAATGATGAAAGAACAACTAAAACACCCGCAATTGCCCCAATTAGTAGAGCTGCATTGATTGAGACTACATCAGCTCCTGCGGTAATCGCAACTAACCCGGCAAGAATTCCATTAAGGACCATACCAAAATCCATTCTTTTAAACGTAAAGTAAGCGGTAAAGAAGCCAAATAAACCTCCGGTACATGCCGAAAGGCTTGTTGTAACTAGCACGTATGAAACGATATCTGGATCCGCTGATAGGACTGACCCACCGTTAAAACCAAACCAGCCTAACCATAATAAAAAGACCCCAATAACAGCCAATGGAACAGATGCTCCTGGCTTATCAACGACCTTTCCATTTACATATTTACCAATTCTCGGACCAATCACCATTATCCCGGCCAAGGCGCCCCAACCACCAACAGAGTGTACTAACGTCGAACCAGCGAAATCATAAAAATTCATAGTATCCAACCAACCTGCACCCCATTTCCAGCTACCAAGTAAAGGGTATACTAATCCAATATAGATCAAGGTGAATATCATATAGCCTGAAACTTTAATTCGCTCTGCAACGGCACCTGATACAATTGTTGCCGCAGTTGCTGCAAACATTCCCTGAAATAGAAAGTCAGTCCAATAAGTGTAACCGCCAGCTGCATAATTTATGGAAGTGCCATCAACCTCAGGATCAAACCCTAATCCAAAACCAGAGAAGCCAAATACCCCTTCGATAATATTAAAATCACCAGGATACATCAGGTTAAAACCGACAAAACAGTACGTTAGTATCCCAAGTATTGGGGTTATCGTGTTTTTAAATAAAATATTAACAGTATTCTTCGACTGACCGAAGCCTGCCTCCACTCCTGCAAACCCTAAATGCATTATGAATACCAGAGCAGTAGCCATCATCATCCAGACATTATTTGCCGTGAACATGGCGTCAGAACCGCTAATTGTGTTAGCTGCGGCTATACTCTCAGTAATGGTTGGTTCTTGAACAGCAACAGCTGTAGCCACTGCCACATCGATCATTATTGAATTCATCAGGATTATTAGGTTTTGAAGATTGCGACCCAACAACTTTGTATATAACAAGCCATGGTCAACACTATTGGTACGTTAAGTTATATTTAAAATTCAAATATATGACGCAAATCAATACATTGGGTATTTTTTAACCCTTAAAATTACATAATTATGCATTTTCTGAATTTGTTGGTTATTTTATTACCCTTTCTCATGAATATTTGTGCAATACTGAAGAGAATGAGTGAATAATAGAACTATTCAGTTTTTCTTTGATTCAATTTGATTTTTAAGTTGCTTGTTGGCCGCGTTCAGTGCTTTTTTAGTCTTTTCGGGTTCTACAGCAGCAGATTTAAGAATATATTGTTGTTTCTTAGGTCCAGCATCTGCCATTTTCTCGGCAAATATTGAGGAACCCGTGCGATAAGCCGGGCTTAAAAATATAGAAATCGATCACTTCGTATTTAGGATCCCTAATCAGGGTTAAGAGGATGGCATTAAAGGTTTATTTTCCTTCCGCATCTTGGATTAGAGCATCTGCCTTCTCTCTTGCTTTTAGCATTATTGCATCCGCTTGCTTGTTCCCTTCCTCCTCTATTTTCTTCGCGTTTTTATCGGCTTCATCAATAAGCTTTTTGCCCGCAATCTCAGCAGCTTTTACTTTGAAGGGATTACTTCCCGCTTCTTTAATTAAATTGTCATTTTGGACCTTCGCTTCCGCCCTAAGCTTATCCGCTGCATTTTTAGCTTCGGCTTTTACTTGGTCAGCTTGTTTTTGAGCATCGGCTAGCAGTTTATCCGCTTCTTTCCTTGCTTTTTCTCTCGCCTCCTTATTTAGCTCTTCTTTAGATGTTGGAATATCAACCCCTGTGTTTTCTTTAACGATATCAGCTGCCTTGTTCACAGCACTATTTTTAACCTGGTCTTTCGTATCTGAGCTCATTAAGCTTATTTTGGGACTATCGTATTGACCGGTAACACCAAGGTTTAGTTTAATCTCAGAAGAAGGTTCCTGCGTGCTCCCGGTTAGCTTAGCCAATGCGGCATTAGCCTGTTGACCAATTTTACCTGCAGGCACACTCGTGGCTATTTTATAATTAAGCTCACCATCTAGAGCAGTCCCGCCTGAAATATTTGCCTTATACCCCTCAATTATTAAGTTAAATGGCTTGACAGCTACGACCCCATTAGTAATAGTAACATCCATTATCATGTCTTCTAAGGTCATTTCTTCTTTGCCCTCTTTACTAATGAACTTGCTTAGGCCGGTTGCGAAGTTGCCACCTTTTAGTGTTGCTTTATTAATTTTAAGAAGAGCATTACCATTGACGGTTTTTGTAATAGGCATTAGTTCAGTATCCAAATCGCCTGCCAATTTAAAGTTCGTCGATAATTCGCCTTCCAGGTTTTCAGCAATTGGCGCGAATTTTTGCACGGTATTAAATGCGTCAAACGACTCACGAATCGATATACTATTAATGCCCAGATCCATATCAAATTTAGGGTCACTTGGCTCCTTAGTGTTATATATTCCATTGAATACTATTTCACCACCAAGAGTCTTTGTGCTTAAATTATCCATATCAAGGATACCCTCCTTGATAGCAATTACTCCTTTGGCATCAGTCAGAATTAATCCATCGTATTCTATTCTCTTTAAGTTGGCATTCATTATAAAATCTAAATTAGCTGGAATGGCCAGGTCATAAACCTCTTCATTAGCCACCTCTTTATCAGCTTCAACAATCTCTTCCTCAGTCTCTGCTTCGGTCATAAACTCATCTATGAGAATGTTGTCGGAGAATAGATTTAATTGTCCGGTCAGAACCTCATCAGGTACCAGGACATAATTGAGATAGTTATTTAATTTTCCTGTTGCTGAGAAATCACTTTGTCCTACTTTCGACTCAAAAGCCTCAAGACTTATACTCTCAGGGTTAAAACTGGCAACTGCAGTAGATATGCTCATCCCTTGAGGCAAATATTCTTCATCGGCATAATAGAAATCAGATAGGTTAAAACTACCACGCGCTGGTATTGTCGAAGTTACGGTATCATATATGCCTACTACTTCCAAATTAGCATCAAGTAGACCTTTTAGTTCCATGCCTTCCATGGGAAACATCTGCATCATTTCAGACATATTCAATTTCGCGGTCGCTTTTAAGTCAATAGGATAATTTATTAGGTTCGCAATTTTCAAACTCGCATCAACAGGATTATTGCCAAATTCCATGTGAAATCTACTAATGTCAATCAACGTATTATCGATGTTACCATCTTTATTATCAATCAACATCTTGACTTCAACATTTGATACTGCTTCTGGGAGATCAGGATAATGGAACATACCATCATTCACAATAAGGTTAACATTAAATGCTGGCATAGAAGTATCGTTATAAGTACCTGCAATGGCCGCATTAAACTGTAAGTTTCCAGAGGACTCTAATTGGTCAAAATCAGTGAGATATAGTGCAGGGATTATAGAAATCAGACTTTTAAATGAGTTGTTTTGTGATTGAACAGTCAAGTCCATGTCGATATCATCATTGGGCATCTCGATCCAGCCATCAAAGCCAACATTAAAATCGTTAATGGCAAGATTATTCTCCATAAAAACGAATTTCATTTTGTCCAGGTCCATGTTGATGGTCATGGCCATGTTAAGCTCACGGTTACTCAGGTAATCGGTGCCATCATAAGAAATTCTGGTAAGGTGAGCAGAAGAATTAGTTTCAAGGTCAAAAACTGCGAGTGAGAAATTACCACTTCCTGAATGATTAAGGCTTTCTAACTCAACATAAGTTGGAATCGTGGCGTCATCGTAGATTATATGTCCATTGGTAATTTCCCATCGATCAATGGCCAAATTAAAATCAGAAGTTTCAGTCTCCTCCTCTGGGGCCACTTGCTCTGATGCAACTGCGATATCGTAATTTGCTGATCCGTCTTCGAGCACTTTAATAAAGATTTGTGGGTCTGTTAAATAGATGCCCTGAATTCTTGTTTCGCCATCAAATAACAGCTTCCAAAGATTAACTTCAGCTTCGAACCCTTCGATGGCAAAAAGCACCTCACCTTCGAATTGATCTCTGCCAATTACACCTAACTCAGCAACGCCGATGGTAAGATTTGGAAAGTTAGAAATCAACGATAAGCTGAAATTGTCGATGTCGTAGAGAATATCAGCGTTCACATTAGCCTCTAATTGCTCGTCAATAGCCTGCTGAATCTCATCTTTAAATATAATAGGCACAATGATGATACTGGCTAGTACCAATCCACTTATTATAAAAACACCAATCAGAAACTTCTTTGCCTTCATTTTTCTTCTCTTTAAATCAAAACTGACTTACAACATGCACCATGGCTATCTTACGTATTAAGGTACGAAATTCCACAATAATCTTGTTAGTACGAATTAAACTCCCAACAATTTGAGTCTAAATAAATTGATTTTTAGGATAGAAAGTGGTAACTTTTTACACTTCAATATGAGGATGTATCACCTAAATATTACGTCATGAACCCCATTCTGATTCTTTTACCCATACTTATTGGATTTACCGAGCCCCCTAAAGACACTCCGGCAGATAAGGTAATTGGCTCCTGGAATCTTATTGAATATAAGTACGGTGAGGATGATGAGTATAGTGATGTTCCCGAATTTATGTATTATGTAAAGAACATTACGCCTACTCACTTCAGTTGGTGTTCCTATAATCCTGAGAATGGAGATATTATTGGAACCGGTGGTGGCACCTATGAAATTGATTCAAAGTTATATACAGAGAGCACTGACTTCTGGTATCCCTCAGGCACTAATATCCCGGGTACACGCACTGCTTTCAAATATAAAATGAAGGGGAAAAGATGGACCATAAGTGGCTACATCAAGCAGGTAGAAATAAACCCTGCCTCGGGCGAAATGGTGCCCATTGACTCTACCTTTATTTCTGAAATTTGGGTTAAGCTTGATTAAAGATTGTTTACCACCAGGCGTACCAGTTTTCTTACCCAGTTCGTATAGGGAGGGTAGAACAAACTAATCCCCGTTATACCAACGCGCTGTTTCATCACAGGTTTTTCATTTGAAAAGGCCAGAAACCCATGGTAACCATGAGATTTACCTATCCCACTATTATTAACACCACCAAAGGGTATATTTAGATTTGAAAATTGTATTAGATTGTCATTAACATTAACCCCACCAGAGCTTGTTTCATTTATTATTCTTGCCTGATTGCGCTTCGATCGCGTATATAAGTAGAGCGCTAATGGTTTCGGTTTACTGTTAATAATCGCGATTGCCTCATCTAAGTTCTTATATGAAATCAAGGGTAGTATTGGGCCAAATATTTCCTCCTTCATTGCTTTTGATTCTAGAGGCACATTTTCAATTATCGTCGGCGCAAAGAAGTTAGTTGACTCATTCTCCTGTCCTCCTAATACCATATCGGCCCCGTGTTCATTAGCATCTTCCAGAACCTCTCGGAGTTGGCTTAAATGTTTTCCATCAATTATACTCGCATAATTCATCGCAGATTCAAGACCCTGGCTTAAAGGATAAAATTTCTGAGTAAAGGAAATAAGCTTTTCTTTAAACTCAGCGTACTTGGTATGATGCACCAATATATAATCTGGCGCTATACAGGTCTGACCACAAGTGGTGAATTTACCCCACGCTAACTTCCTGGCCGCATCAGTAATATTTGCAGTTTCATCAATGATCGCAGGAGATTTTCCTCCGAGCTCAAGTGTGACTGAAGTTAAATTTTTAGCTGCAGCCTCCATTATGATTTTTCCCACTGTCGGGCTCCCGGTAAAGAAAATATGATCGAACGGCAATGTTAAGAGCTCCTGGGTTTCGGGAATGCCTCCTTGAACAACCGTTACCTCATCTTCATCAAATAATTCATCAATCAATTTTTCTACAAGCGCCGAAGTGGCAGGTGTTCGCTCTGAAGGCTTAATAATGGCAGCATTCCCCGCTGCAATTGCGCTAGTTAAAGGAGAAAGCGTTAAATTAAGTGGGTAATTCCATGGTGCGATTATAAGTACAACACCCTTTGGTTCGTAATGTATTTTTGAACGCGTGCCCAGCATAAGCATAGGCGTAGGAACACCCTTAGGTCGTGCCCAGCGGTTTAGATTTGCAAGAGCATGTCTAATTTCGGAGGTGACCGGCAATATTTCAGATAGCTCAACTTCGACTTCTGGTTTACCTAAATCTTTTTGTATTGCCGTGCTAATTTCTAATCGGTTGGTCAAAATCCACCTAAGCAACAACTTCAGTTTGCGTTTTCTTTCAGCAAGAGACCCAGTACGTAACTCTAGTGATTTCTTTTTCTGTGCTTCAAAAATTGTTTTCATATGGACGTAGTAGCACTATGCCGTGAACTGAAAAGAAGCTAGTCATTCCAGTATTATTGGCTTATATAATTTATTAGGTAAATATAACCCAAAAGCTCCTAAGGTGATTTATCATTGCATTTTACAAATCCTATAAAATGAGAGATCCAAAAGCATTACAAGATGTTGCCAAGTTCCACGAAGTATTTAAGCATCCTATTTGTGATAAACCCGGCATTCCCGCTCCTGAGCGGTGCGCCTTGCGTGTAGAGCTAATTCAAGAAGAGTTAAATGAATTACAGCAAGCCATTATAGATGATGACATTGTGGAAGTCGCTGATGCCTTATGCGACATTCAGTATGTATTGGCAGGGGCTGTCCTCGAGTTTGGCCTTAAAGACAAGTTTGCAGAGCTATTTGATGAAGTGCAACGTTCTAATATGAGTAAAGCATGTGAAACGTTAGCTGAAGCTGAGGCTACGATTGCCCATTATGAGGCGCAAGGGTCTGCCGCCTATACTAAAGAATCGGATGGCAAATTTCTAGTCTACCGAAAAGCGGATAATAAAACACTTAAGTCGATAAATTATTCCAAGGCTAACCTCGAAGAAATTCTCAAAAGTTAGTTTCTGGAATCGCTAAGAATTCGAACTTCTACACGCCTGTTAATAGATCGTTCAGAAGATGAATTAGAGCGTAAAATTGGTTGAGAACCACCAAATGCCTTGGTTTCTATTCGTACATCCTCTATTCCTTTATCTACAAGATATTTCTTAACCTCATCTACACGCATTTGCGAAAGATTTAAGTTGGCTGTAGGGTTTCCCACATAATCGGTGTGGCCTTCTAAGCGAATAGTAATATTAGGCGTATCCTGTAGCATTTTAGCGAGGTCGTCTAACTCGGCATAGGAATCTTCTAAAATTGTTGCTTCACCCAGACCGAATTTCAGGTTCTCTAGTTTCAATACAGATCCTACACCTCCCTCGTTAAGGTAGAAGGTTTTTGCAACTTCCAAATCAGCATTAGCCCCCTCAAGAGGATTGATAATTTCGGCTACCTTGATATATCCTTCGGCTTCGATCGAAAACGAATACTGTTCCTTTGCCCTAAAATATGCAGTAAATTTCCCTTCACTATTTGTTTTAAGATCGCCCATTTCCGATTCGTATGGCAATTTTTTATACTTCACATGAACCCCAGGCATAGGGTTGCCAGTACGATTATTAACTAGTGTTCCTGTATAAGTTACTAGGCTATCTGGTTGAGCATAAAGAACACCCGAAACGAATGTTAATGCAATTATAAGTAGAAGATTTACTCTCTTCATATTCGTTATTTTTCAAGAATTACAAATTCAACACGACGATTCTTACGTCTTCCTTCTTTTGTGGTATTTGGCTCAAGCGGTTTATCTTCTCCGAAATATTCGATCTTAATCCTATCACTAGCCACCTTGTTGTTGGTCAAATATTTTCCTACAGCTTCGGCTCTTCGCTTAGACAGCCCCATATTATAATTAGAGTCTCCTGTATTATCCGCATGCCCACTAATTCCAATTTTCACCTTGGTGTTTTCTGTCATAAACTTGGTGATCCTGTCTAATTCAGGGAATGACTCTGGCTTTAAGGTTGCTCGATCGAAGTCAAAGAAAATATTATTCAATACTATCGTTGCCTCTACTTCAATTGGCACTAGCATCATCTCCCTTACTAATTCATCGTCAGACGGTGAATCTCCAGTTAAATCTATGTTTTCACTGATAGGGAGAAAGCCTTCTGCTTCAGCTCTAAAACCATATAATTGCCCTTTCGGTAAAACAATCTCGTATTCTCCAGTGGTAGCGTGCGACTTCGTTATGCCCGCCGTAATTCCTTCTGGTAATTTTTCATATATAATTTTGGCCTCGATAGGTTCTCCCGTCTCCTTATTGAGCAGTCTTCCCTTAACTACATAAACATCACTAGGCATTACCCTTAGCGGTAACTCTACCCTATAAATATCGGCGTCATCATCACTAATAGATTTCGTATAGTAAGCATAGTTGCCAGTTACCGGAATATTAAAGAAGAGGTCATCCCGTTCAGAGTTAATATCCGGACCCATGTTTTGTGGCTCAGACCAGTTTGTCCACGTGTCGTCGAGTCTTTTCGAGACATAAATATCATAGGCACCATAACCACCACGACCATTGGAAGAAAAATACAGTGTTTCATCATCTGCAGCCAAAAATGGTGATGACTCGTCGCCCACAGAGTTCACGACATTGCCCATGTTAAGGGGCTCCGACCAGGTGCTGTCCTCCTGAAAAAAGCTAGCGTAAAAATCACGCTCTCCGTTAGTATCATCGCGCTCAACAGCTAAGATTAGCACCAATCGATTGTTAGTAAGAAAGTAGTTAACCTTATCGTTGTAATTATAGTCATTGGTAATATCCAGATTAAACGGCTTAGTCCAGTTACCGCCTTCTTTGCTACTGATAGAAACACCAGCGCTCATTTTACCTTTCTTCTCATATCGGTTACCTAAAAGTAATACGACTGTATTTCCATCGGGGGTAATTCCACTCACAAAATTGGGCTCTTCATTATTTAATTCAGGGCCTGCATTAACAGCTTCTTTCCACTCGCCAGTAGAATCCATCTCAGAATACCAGATATCTTCATCATCTTCTACACCTCCCATATTACCTGGGTGATTTTTCCTACTGAAAAATAGGGTTGTGCCCGTAGGTGAGAGTAGTGGCTTATATTCTTTGTAGGGGCTATTTACATTATCGTTAAGACGCTCTGCTAAAAGATTGGTACGCAGATTCTCCATAATTTCAACTTCTACATCCATGGGTTTAGAAGAAGCTGATATTCCTATAGCATCTATACTGTAGTATTCTGGTACAGTGACTCCATCCATTTCTACTTTCACACTTACCACCTCAAATGTAGTCTCCTCCATAATGAGACTCAAAAGGCGTCCTCGTAAGGGAATACTTCTCGGATTAAACGAACCAACAGGGTATTCATTCCCAGCCTGATCGTAGATATAAACTTGCGAAATAGCGGTAGGGTTATAGGACTCTGCGATTACGATTTGACGAATCTTCATAGGGTTTTCAAATCCTACTTTAAGAAACTCCACCTTATTTGGGCGATCGGGAGTCCAAGCTGTTGGGCTTTCTCCAGCAGCTGGTAAAACCGTTGGTTTACCTAGAACTTGTTCCGCTGAATATTGAATTGGAGTTAATTCTGAAGAATATTCAATAACATAAGAAGCCCATTGTACATCTTGAGCCCATGCGCCATAGGACAGAAGGATACTCGTTATGAGGGCTAGTACTTTTCTCATAGAAGATAGATTATAACAAACTAATAAGGTGCCATTTCATGTAACAAATGTAAACTTAATTGAAAATTTATTGAATTCCATCAATTATTTATAATCTTCATTGAATTAATTCAATAGATCAGGATTCTGTTAATATGATTTGATTACCCTTTAATGAATAGTTTTGTGGTTTAAGGATAATCATTTCTGCTAAAAATTCAACATAAAACAAAAGCGGATACAACTTTTTCAAATTGCATCCGCTTTCACTCCTTAGCTACCGTAGCAGCCAATTTGTGCCAAGATACTGTTTCAACGAAACCCCACTGAATGATACCGAAGTAACACATCGCAGAGAGTCAACTAATCTAATCCTTCCGCTCTCAGGTACAAGCCTTTCAACCTGTCCCCTATAAGGTATGACACTTGGCAGCTTCGCTGTTTCAATTTGCAGTCTTGCGACTACGAATCTTTTGTGCACCTTTCGAGTGAAAACCTTAGGAAGTCTAGAGTTTTACCTCTAATTGTTTTTCCCTCACTTGGTATTACTAAGGTAATCATAATTCTTTATCAAATGCAACTAAATCTTCTATTAGTTATACACAATTTATGCACCGATTTATACCATAGTTATGCACAGGTTTATCCACAATTGCTGCAAAAATCGTATGATTTACAGGTTTTCAAGGACATAATCGGTCATTAAGTGATAGATATGCTCACGAGCTCCATTGGAACGAATGCCATGAGCCCGATCGGGATAATAAAATGAATCGAATTGCTTGCCATTAGCAATGAGTGCATCTGCAAGCGCAACACTATTTTGAAAATGGACGTTATCATCACCTGTGCCATGAATAAGTAAAAATTTTCCCTTCAGGTTTGCTGCGTATGTTGCAGGAGAGTTATCATCGTAACCTGCGGCATTGTCTTGAGGTTTTGCCAAATAACGCTCTGTATAAATAGTATCGTAGTAACGCCATGAAGTTACAGGAGCAACAGCTATTGCCATACTGAAGACATCAGCGCCTCGTAAAATTGCTAATGATGACATATACCCGCCGTAGCTCCAACCCCAAATACCTATTCTTGCTTTGTTAACATAACTTTGCTCGCTTAAAAATCTTGCAGCAGCAATCTGATCCTCTACCTCCAGCTTACCAAGTTGTTTATAAGTCTGCTTTTTGAATTCGGCTCCTCTACCTCCGGTACCTCTACCATCGATAACAACAACAAGATATCCTTTCTGAACCAGTAATTGGTGCCAATAGAAATGCCCACCGCCAAAAGAATTACTCACTTGCTGAGAACCAGGCCCGGAGTACTGAAACATTAATACGGGGTATTTCCTTGATTCCGAAAAGTCCTTAGGCTTAAGCATGTAGCCATTCAATTTAGTGCCATCTCCAATCGGCAGCTCAAAAAACTCCTTACTTACCAAACCATAATCACCTACAGCCTTCTCAAGTTCTTGATTATCTTCTAATACCTTAATGCGTTTATTACTCTTTGTCTCATAGAGCTCTACCCGATTAACAGAGGTGTTGTGGCTATGGTAATTGATATAGTACTTAAAGTCATTACTAAGATTGACTGTGTTTACCCCAGCTTCTAAAGACAGTTTCCGCTTACTTTTGCCTCCTAAGTCTATCGCGTAAAAATGCTGCTCGAGCGGCGATTCTTCATGAGAGGTGTAATAAACTATCCCCTTCCTCTTACTTTGATCCACACCACCAAATCTCTTAACTTCCCATTGACCCGTTGTAATTGGTCTAATTAGCTTCCCGTCTATATCATAAAGGTAGATATGGCGATAGCCGCTAGATTCATTCGTGGTAATAATATGCTTACCATCATCGAGATAAACTAACTCTTCCACACTTACGTAAGTGTCCGATTGATCTGTAATTATCTCTTTACCCATTCCTGTTGCAGCATCGATATGCAATATTCCCATTGAATTCTGTAGTCGATTTAGCCTGCGAACTGATAATACTTCCGGACTTTTTGTCCAAGTGATTCTTGGGATATAGATATCCGTGTTAGTACCAAGGTCTACGGGAACAATAATCTTCGTATCGAGATCGAATATTTTAATTTCTACTACCGAGTTATCTTCACCAGCCTTGGGGTATTTATATCTGTAGTCTTCAGGATATAATTGTCCTTGATGCCATTTTTGCATATTATACTCTTTAACACCCGATTCATCAAATCGGTAATACGCTAATTTTTTACCGTCGGGAGACCAAGCAAAAGCTTTTGTTAGGGATAATTCTTCCTCATATACCCAATCTGCGTGGCCATTAATAATGCGATTAGTTTCTCCATCATGGGTTACCTGCACCTCTTGAAAATTAGAGAGGTTTACATAGAATAAATTATTGTCTCGGGTATATGCCACCTTACTGCCGTCAGGAGAAAAGGTACCGTAGGCTTGACGCCCTTCCGCAAGTTTAGTGAGAGCCTTGGTCTGCCTGTTATAGACATAGTAAACAGCGGTATATGATCTACGATAAATAGATTTACGATCGGTAAGCAATAAGATTTGTTGTTCGTCATCGCTAAATTCATAATCTGACAAATCGCCCCCCAATTCAAGCGTACTTGCATCGAGAATAATTTCGACTTCCTGTCCTGTTCTAAGATCGTATTTAATGATTGCGTTATTTTTTAGAGCAGTATAAAATGCCCCTTCGTTCATCCATCGGATACCTCTAACCGACTTAGCTCTAAACTTATTCTCTGAGGTAAAATCAGCAATTTCAAGTTGTTGCTGCGCCATAGTTGCGCTGAATCCAAACAATGCAACTATAATAAATAGGTATGTTTTCATAATTTTTTGTTGTTCTACAAAATTAGATACTCAGCAATCCTTTGTTCATATATTTTTATAAATGGTGAGCTCCTAAGCTAACTCACTCTATTCGTAATATCCTTTACAATTAAACTAGCATGCTCTCTTGAATTTTCAATAAACCATTTATTTGTTTTTAACCCTCCGCAAACGACGCCGGCAAGGTATACGTTGTCGATATTAGACTCGTTAGTATGCTCGTTATACATGGGTGTGTGGAACTCATCATCCATAAAATCTACCCCTAGTGATTCCAAAAAAGAAAAATCGGGCTTGTAGCCCGTCATTGCTAATACAAAATCATTTGCAATTGTTTGTGGTCCCTCTGGGGTTGAAAAATGAACACTATTTTCTTCAATCTTGGTTATCTCCGATTCAAAATATGCCTTGATTTCATTATTTGCAATCCTATTCTCAATATCCGGTTTAACCCAATACTTTACCGATTCTCTTATCTCAGGTTCACGAATAATCATGGTTACTTCTGCACCTTTACGAAAGGTTTCTAGCGCAACGTCTACCGCAGAATTCGCAGCCCCAACCACAACCAATTTCTGACCAAAGTATGGATGAGGTTCATCATAATAGTGTTTTACCTTTGGCAGATCTTCTCCTTCAACATTCAAAAGGTAGGGAAAATCATAAAAACCAGTGGCTACCACAATATTCTTAGCATGATACACTCCTTTAGAGGATGTTATGGAAAATATGTCTGCTTGCCGCTTAACTTCTTCTACCTTCTCATATAATTTCACATTAAGCCCCCAGCTGCTGGCAACCCGACGATAATACTCGAGAGCCTCAAACCGATTTGGTTTAGACTGATGGCTTATAAATGGTACTTCTCCAATCTCTAAGCGATCAGACGTTGAGAAAAATGTCATACCTTTTGGGTAATTATAGATTGAATTAACCAGGCACCCTTTATCGATAATCACATAGGTCAACCCTGCCTTTTTTGCTTCAATACCACATGCCAAACCTATTGGCCCAGCCCCTACAATGCAGACATCATATTTTTCCATAGCACAAAAATAGAACGATTAGGTTAAGGGCAAGTCACATTAGATTTATTTGTGTGGGTCATGCAACTACCGTATTTTTCAATTATGAAATTCGATTTCTTCTCAACGAGAATTCTACATAGCGAAAAGGAAAAAAGGAAAGATTACAGGAATACCGTAATAATTCAGATCGTTATTGTGGTAGCCGGAATGGTTTTAAGCCCGTTTCTAAATTTTGCTGACCCTGATAATCTTGACAAACTGATTATTACCCTTTTCTCTGGTTTCGGGGCCTTGTACGCGTTTTTATTATGGGATCTACTGAAAGATTTCACAAATAGTCGGTTGTTGGTAACCTTCGTGCTGATCATCCTTTTTATAGTTACTGCACTTGGTTTGGCAGGGGAGTTTCCCTACTACCAAATTCTCGAAATCAAGAATAGGCCGCTCTATCTCTTCTTTTTACACGGCATGTTGTTTCCAATAGAGATTCTAGTAATTGGCTACGCCATAAAAGATTTGTTTTCGGGCAATGCATTTACCTATAGCAAACTTTGGGGAGCCGCTTGTGTCTATCTTATGATTGGAATTTCATTCGGCAGCCTGTATGATTTGCTCCATATTGCTGGAATAGCCTCATTTGGGAAGCCCATGACCTTAGGATTAGAGACTTATTCAGAAAGTATTTATTACAGCTTCACAATTTTAGGAGGGCTGGATTCAAGCTTTGAAAATACAACGAAACTTATAAGGAACATTGGAGTTGTTGAGGCCGTCTGGGGAAATCTTTTCGCGATTCTCATCATAGGAAAACTCCTAAGTCTACCTCCAGAAAATCCGCGTTAGGCCTAAAAAAAATCAGGGCCTCTGAGAGACAGAGACCCTTGATTTTAACCTAACCTTAACCTAATTATGAAAGTACTAATTCGTACACCTATATAAACGGTGAAGCACTCAATTTAGTTTAATAATTAACAAAAAAAATTAAACTTTTTCTGCTAATCGTCAATTGCTGCTCAAAATTGCGGTTTTAGTAGTAACATTATTTTGAATCATTCTTAATAAGGCTCTTTTGCCAAGCTGGCTAATATTGTTCAATTACAATGATTATGTTTGAATAAGGTTAGTATTATGACTAAAAAGAAAATCATACTTTCGATAGATGGTGGAGGGATAAGAGGAATTATTCCTGGGCAAATCCTCGCCCATCTTGAACGTATGCTTAAAGAGGTTAAAAATGATAATAGCTATGCAATTGCTGATCATTTCGACCTAATTGCTGGAACTAGTACTGGTGGAATTCTTGCATGCGCCTATCTGCTTCCTGAGAACGGCCGTCCGAAATACACTGCAGAACAGGTTGTTAAAATATACTTTGAGCGAGGTGATAAAATATTTACAATTCCTCTTTTTCACAGATTGCGATCTGCAAACGGCCTTCTAGATGAAAAATATCCTTCAGACGGCTTGGAAGAGGCTTTAGTAGATTATTTTGGTAATGCAAAACTCGCGGAGCTCTTAAAACCAACCCTAATCACTGCCTATGATATTCAAAGGCGAAAGGCTCATTTTTTTACACAACACGACACCAAAGATCCAAACCATAACTTCTTCCTTACCGATATTGGGCGAGCAACTTCTGCTGCCCCTACATATTTTGAGGTTGTTAAAATAAAATCGGAGGCGGAAAAGTATTATTCACTTATCGATGGCGGTGTTTTCGCAAATAATCCTGCACTATGTGCCTATGCAGAAGTTAGGAATAAGTTCAACGAAGTCGATAAAAAGATTGGCGCTGCGGATATTTTGCTTCTCTCATTAGGTACGGGGCATGCTAAAGCCTCTTTCTCCTACGAAGAGGCAAGAGATTGGGGAATGGCTCAGTGGACCAAGCCAGCTTTAGACATGATGATGACGGGTGTTTCCGAAACAGTAGACTACCAGCTTAAGCAATTATTTGATAGCGCAGATGTAGCGCACCAATACCTTCGAATAAATGAAGAATTGCCTCCAGAGGTCGATCCCGGTATGGATTGTGTTACACCGGAAAACCTGAAAGCCCTTAAACAATTCGGGAACCAATTATTTAAGAAACATAAGCAGGCGATCGAGGATTTTATTAACGCTACCTGACCTAATTTTCTTGTAAATTGAAGATATAGCTTGATTGTATCTTGTCGAGCTTTATATTCTTTTCCTTATCGTAAACCTGGAAATAGACGATATTCGCCTGATCATCGAATTGTTCTAAAAAAACTGAACTTCTAAATTCAATCGACTTAATTTTTTTCACTCCCGGGTACTCAATATAACACCAAATCCCATCTTCTTCAATTTCACTACCTAGATACCGATGATCAACCTCCTTATTATTAACAGTTATCGTCAGTTTTTTATTCAGGTAGAGGCCTATCAATGAGTCACGCATGGGTTGTTTCTCCCTCTCGTCGATAACCAAGCTAACTTCAAACTGTTTATTGAGAGCTGCCTCTAAATCATCGATAAATACTCGCTGCGAAACCTGGAGCGATTTGTCTTTTTCACTATAAACTACCTCGCAAACACTTACATGAAAAGGGTGTAGTAGGCTCCCAAAAAAAGAAATACTTAAAATGAAAAAGTTAATCATAAGGAATGATTATGGCATTATATAAACGGTTATTATCTCTCCAAAATTATA
>CBDUMS010000060.1:0-22626 GCA_965368405.1 uncultured Cyclobacteriaceae bacterium | reverse complement strand
TTTTTCTTTAGCCATGTTTGAAAATTCCTATTTAGTTAATATTAATTAATATTCAGTTATTACTTTTTATGCTATTAGCTGAACCTTTTCAACTAATAATTGGGCTTATTCAGCCTATAAATATAGAGTTAAAAACTCTTTATTGTTCATTACCTATTGAAAACCACTTCTGATCTTCCTAGAGCCAATGAGGGGATTTGAATGCGGACGAAAGGCTCTGCCTTTGTCAGCATCATGACATCATACTTCGTATGATCGTCAGGACCCCTGACCTCTTTGCTATCTCACCAACCACCCTGTACCACATTTGGTACAATCGAGAGCCAATGAGGGGATTTGAACCCCTGACCTCTTCCTTACCAAGGAAGCGCTCTACCCCTGAGCTACATCGGCAGTGCTACCTGCCTGTCGCTTCGCTCTGCTGAGCACAGCAGACAGGGACGTGAGCGGGAGACGAGTCTCGAACTCGCGACCTACAGCTTGGAAGGCTGTCGCTCTACCAACTGAGCTACTCCCGCTTACGGTGTGAAAACTGCTATTTTAAAATAACATCAACCCACTAATCAACCCTTCAATCTTCACACTGCTGTGGGGGGAGAAGGATTCGAACCTTCGAAGTCGTAAGACAACGGATTTACAGTCCGTCCCAGTTGGCCGCTTTGGTATCCCCCCAAGATCAAGTTTTCAATGAAAATAATCCCCGATAGACAAGACTTTTCTAGCCCATCGCTATTGTTGGGAGTGCAAAAATAGACGGTTTTTAATTCTAATCAAATAATTCAAAAAAAGTTTTTGAACTTGATGCTAGAAACCCCACCTAATCCTGTTCATCCGAAGATTTTTCTTGCTTTCTTTCTGCGAGGAACTTCTGCATCTTTTCTTCGAGCTGATCGCGCGACATATATTTAGGTGATAATGACTCCTGGCCTGGAAAATCTTCCATATGTAATGTTTGCGTTGGGAAGGCAAACCTAATCCCTAAAGTCTCTGCCAACTTCATTATCGCTATGATTACCTCATGTCGGTATTGAAGTTCTTTGCCCCATTCTGGCGTTATAAAGAAAATATAGAATAGAATGTTTAGGGAATGAGACCCCATATCGTTCATGTAGACATGGTACATATCCTTTCGAGTATGGGGGTGATTGTCTACAATTTCGCGCAATCCTTCGATAAATAATTCAAGTAAGTCTGGCGGAGTATCGTAGGTGACCGCAATATGCGTTTTAAAGCGACGGTACGCTCTTAGACCATGATTATCAATAGAATTATCCGATAATCTGCCGTTTGGAATTGTTATTACCGAGTTAGTAAAAGTTCTAATTCGAGTGGAACGGAAACCAACTTGCTCCACAGTTCCATCTAAACCCTCGTTGGTAGTAACCCAATGTCCCGCTTGAAAAGGTTTATCGATAAAGATCATCAGCGAGCCGAAGAAGTTTTTAATGGTATCCTGTGCAGCAAGAGCTAAGGCCAAGCCTCCAACAGATAAGGTACCTAGAAGTAGCTTAATGTCGCCGCCGAGCTGCTGAATAATTATTACAGCACCAATAATAACGACGAATGTCTTAAGGATCTTACGAATTAATGGAACAAGCTGATCATCAAAAGTATTTTCCGTCTTTCCGGCCAGTTTTTCCATATACAGCGCCACAAGGTTTACTGAATGGTAGAACGCAACCGTAGCAAAAAATGGAATTAGAATTTCGACTGTAACGGCCAAAAAAGCCGTTGCTTTAAGCGGCAATTGTAAAAATGGCGTGGCCGTTTCGGCCATAATAAAGGCAATCAATAGCCCGATTGGACGAACTACGGGGAGTACATATGTTTTTGCCACATCCTTGTAACCAAAACGAAATAATATTCGAGTTACCAGAAATGAAATAGACCAATTTAAAAACTTAAAAGTTAGATAAGTCAGAATGACTATAATCAGTATTGCAAGATACTGCCATGCAAATAAGCCAAAAAACTCGATTCTGCCTTCGGTTGGCAGATACTTTAGCAGGCGGTCGCTTCCGAAGGGAAAGGCTAAACTATAGAGTGATGGTATTTTTTCAGCAGATTCCTTACTTAGCATCCAGTTTTTACCTTCTTTTTCTAAGTAGATATCTGAAAAGCGATAGGTAATCTCGTAGGTGTATTTTGCAGTGTGAAGGCTATCGGTAAAATTAGGATCCTCAGGAACCTTATCGAGGTCAATAATTACCCCTTTACCATCAAAAAACCTTCTTAACTTCTCAATGATATCGATGCGATCGGCCATATTAGGAATATGCTGAACCGCAATGATTCGTGATGCTTTAGCAGGGCTGGTCTCCGCATTTTCTACAAAGAGTTTTATGGCATCGTAAGGGGTAGAAAGATTAACAGGCATAGTAGCAATCTGCTGAAGTTCAGCCTCGCGTTGCTTTTTCTCTCGTTGTCGCTCACGTAAGATTCCGCCTTCCTCATCCTCCGGCTCCTCCTCTATAACATCCGACGTACCTTTTGCTAATGCTGGTATCGCATTAACTGTTTCTTTTGAAAAATACCAGTGGCTTCCAATTTTCTCAAGGGTAATAATATTAGATACTCGAAACTGGTTTTTAGTAGTCACCGAGTCTAAATAATTATCATCATTAGATAATGAATCAATGTTTATTTCTACTTGATTCTGATCGAGATAACGCTTTAAACCCATAACATATTCCTCTCGCTTACTTTTACTGAGCAAATGCCGATAAGTAATAATCTTGCTTGCACTCGACACATCTGGGTTTTCCTGGTCGAGATTCTCATAAAATGTACGGTAAGCAGATCGGGGGTTTGATAAGTCTACTGTCTGAGCAGATGCTGTACCTGCAACCAGAATGACTAAACTGAACCAGAAATTTTTCATATTTTTTCTCATTAAAAGCTAAAGCTCTTTACCTCTACGGTCTGATTAATTGCGGTATAAATATAACATTTGGATTCTTTATTTCTGTAAACTACGGAAAGAGGGTAATCGCTAAATACGTTTCCGGCATTGATCAGGGTACCCGCTTTATTATAGAGATATACTTTACTCGTTTGGGTATCACGAATTATATATAAGCGTTTGTCAACTCCCAAATTATAGTATTGTACTTCCTTAGGGTTATTATCCAGAAAATCTTTCTCAAATAATAGTTTACCATCTTTTTCCAGAATTGATAATCGGTTTAAATCCTGACGCGCAATAATTAGGTCATTTCTTGCTTTATCAATAACCAAGGCAAACTTTGCCGTTCCTGTAGGTTGGTGAAGCTGGGTTCGAGCATATTCTTTACCCTCCAGATCGAACTCAACTAACAGTCCTTCGTCTGAAAGTGCTGTGAATCGTGAAGCCGCGAATGTACTACCAACATTAAAATGTAAAGGGTTTTTAAGATTAAACTCCAGATCGAGCGGAAACCCTGGTTGCTGTTCGCCCCTCCTATTTCGAACATCAATTGTACCATTAGTTAATCCTACGATGATTCTATCTTTACCTCTCACCCTAACATGAAAGACCTGATCACTGATTTCGCTATTATATACCAATGGGTCCCACCCTTTTAATGACTCTCCATCCGTATTAAACATCCTAAGGTTTCCTGAATTATCCGAAACAAGAATTCTATAATTGCGGCTATAATCGTAATCAATAACGAACAGTTCTTTAATGCTAAATGCATCAAATTCTTTTGGCCACTGATCCAGAGCGACACCATTGCGATCGAGAAGATAAAGCGAACTATCGGTGGCAAAGAGATATTGTAACTTTCTGTTTTTATAATAGTCTATTTGGACGACGTCAGAAATAATTTGTTTGCCCAGGGAGTCTTGCCATAAAAGATCGCCCTGGTCATCGAGTAAGCTTAATTGATAGGAAGAATCCTGCATTAGTACTTCCCAAAAACCGTTATTATGATTTTTTACAAGCTTGGGCTTATTGGCAAGCTTACTGGTTAATTGAGTTAAAGACTCTTCGTTAATATTTTGCTGACCAGGCTCTAATTCCTGCGGGTCATATTGAATTTTAAGTTCAGTATAAAAACGATTATCAAGATTGGCAAGTTGAAATGCCATAGTGCTAAATTGTTTGATGGGAAGTTCATTTTCATTCCACCATTTTTTAGTTTTTGCATTAAATTCATCTCCTATAAGACTCCAGACCCATGGGTTAGAGAAAATCAGTGAAAAATTAGTCTCAGCCAGACTTTCGTTAATAAGTTCATTTTTTTCGATTGAGCGACCCCAAATAAAATCATTATCAATATCGCGTAACCAAGTTTTTATTCTTTCTGAGGAAGTGGCCAATACTAAGTAATCATGGTAAATAACATAATATGTAGCACGAAAGCCCGCAAAGGGTTTGCCGAATAGGGATGCAACATATTCATTTTCCTCAACAAGTCCTATGCTGTAATCCGAGTAAGTCTCATAGAACACAGTGTCTTTCTTATCTAAGGCTATTTCCTCTGCCCTCTTATTTAAAATATTTAATGCTCCTTCCGGATCAGAGAGGCCAATAATCACTTGTTTATCCTGACGCTCGGCATCGCTCGAATAAAAGGTGCTTAAAACCAGTTCGTCCCTGAGAAACTCAACTAATTCAACCTTTCCAGTTGTTTTCTCGGTAGCGAATTCTTCCATCCAGCGCGAATGCCAGGTACTAAAATCAGATACTTTTATCGACATCACACTAGCCGCATTATCAGAAACCAATTTAAGAGAATTTGGTTGGCCTGCTTCCTGATCTTTGAAAATTGAAACAAGGTCGGGGGTCGCATTATTAAAGATAAAACCACTTAAAAATAAGTTGTCAGAGCTTAAATTTAGATCGAAAAAGATCGATTTCGCGAATTTTTTCGATGCCGGGTTTAGTGGTGGCAGTGTCGTATTAAACAGGGCGGTAAGCTCAGTTCCGTTAAGATATATATTGCCGCCATCATTGCCTAATTTTGGCACAGCGATTAAGTCCTGATGACTGGTGATGAGATTCGCTTCAAAGTCGTTGTTTATATTTCGTACCACATCTTCAACCAAATAACCATAGGTACTTACGATTAGGTAGTTTTTATAATTGAGGTAGGTTAGGCGGGTGTTTTTGGTTGAGATTTCATGGATCGTGTGTTGTGCGTATTCTCTTTTTATTCTTTTGGGCTTCTCTTGGTCAATGGCATGAACCCATTGTTCTAAGATCTTACCTGCTCCTGCTCCCACTGGAACGTAAAACATCAGTCCCGATGATTCATTACCTGTTACATGGAGGGAAACGATGGCTGGGTATGCCTTTAGAAGGTTGTTAATTCTTTTTTTATCCTCTATTAAACTATCTAAAAGATTTAGAACGCTTGAGGCTTCATTTATTTGCGGAATTTGAGTGAGGTCTTGCCAGTAATCTCGACTGCTAAGCTCTTGCGCTAGTTTGAACGGGTTGGAGGTTTCGTAAATAGCTGCCGCTGTTCCGGGTACCAGTTGAAGAGGATCGAATTTTTCACTCTTAGAAAAGTATCTATAGCTAAAGTAGATGCCTACAAGTAACAGTACCCCAACAAACAACCATTCCGGCTTTCTCACATTAACAATTATCTCCGTGTTAGAAATTTGGGCAAATGTAAAGAAGTAACGGCAAACAAGGAACAGTATTGCTGCGCATAATATCAGAACCCTTCAAAAGAGAAGAGCCCTATAAGGTATAGGGCTCTGCAGGTAAAGGTTAGTGATACTATTTCGAAAGCTTTTTAATTAATTTATCAAGGGGTTCTTTTTGCTCTTCAATGAGCACTTTAATTATTTCAACATCGGCGGGCGGCTTAATCGATGCCTTCAAATCTTGGATAATATTATAATCAGTTTCTTTTGATCCTATAAACTCCTCCGACTTATATGACCCCATTGACCGTGGTGACCCCGTTACGTATTTTAATTTGTCAGGCTTACTTTCTTCGGCCGCCATCAATATTAATTCTGAAATAACTCGCTCATACGCTACATATTCGAGTTCGTTTGTTGACGTATTCTTTCGATAGAAGGCGTTATAAAAAGGTTCAAGGTCATACAGTATCACAATCTTGTATTTTGTTGACCACCAATCGTCGTATTTACCATATTTACCTTCTTTATAGGGTATTTTCTGATAATCCACGACTTCGAAAACATCGGTGCTAAAGGACTCGTTTAGCCGAGCTGCAGTAGCTTGCGCTAGGGCATCCAAGCCCGTTAAGGGACCATAAGACCCCTTTACCTGCGCCGGATTGAGACCTTCGCTAAGTGGCTTCGGGTTGATTAATAAGTTGGCGCTTCTAACTAGTATACCTACCTTATTGCCGGCATCCTTTATTCGCTTGATCCGATCTGTGAACGATTCCTTCTTTACGGCAACCTCTGGATTGGCAGATGCGACACTGGGGTCTACAGTTGTAGATCTCCCTTCAAATGGATCGATTCGCGGTGCCAAGTTAGCCTTAGAGATTTCTTCTACCAAGGCAACTTCCGCCATGGGCAAATTGCCAGCGGCTACTGCAGGCTGGGGTGCTCGATAAGTAGCTTTGGTAGGGAGATATTTTATCGCACCCGGATTATTTTTATCATACCATTCATTATAAATATTGAACATCTTCTCTCCAAAAGGATCTAAACTACCTGGTGCATTTAATAAGGTTGCTTTATATCCCTTTTCTTTATTATCAATTTTTGTTGCTAACTCAGGATAGTCCTCTACAAATGGTAAAATGTTCTTCCTGTTAAGAAAAACCACTACTTCTGCTTCTTGGTCTAGCTTCTGAATTGCCTGTGCTTCTGACCAGTAGGGTAAAAAAAGTTTGATAGTATCGGTGTACGCAATATTGGTTTGCTTCTCTTCATCATAGTAGGCTCCGATTCCCTTTTCTACTCTGGTATCATGATAGCTGGGTATATTCACAAGCCTAATTGCTCCTTGCGTTCTGATATAACACCATTTTGTGGCACCATCGAGAGAAATAGGCTGATATAGCCTGTCATTAACAAAAAAGGCAGTCAGGTTACGTTTATCAACAAGTTTAACTTCGCCATCAACAGACATAGCCGTACTTAAATTAGATGATTGCTCATTCATTTTATCTGCTGGTTCAAAAAGAATCAAGCAATCTGTTTGGCTACCATCATTCGCTATATAATATCCAGGAAAGTATTTATTATAACTCGATTCAAGCACATCTTCCCCTTTTATGATCTCATACTCATCTTTGGGTATTTGAGCCAGGATGGAAAGTGGTGCCAATAATGCGGCAAGGATAAATGGTATTTTCATCCGTTTAAGGTTAGTACAGCTCATCTATTTCTTTCTCTTAGCGATGAATTCAGCAATTTTTTCATCTTGCAACTTCATTAGCTCTGTTGCAATTTCAGCGCCAGAAGGAGGGTTCACCAAGGTATGTAACTCCGCCGTTGTGGTAATAGTGGGGTTAGCCTCTACAGTATACTTAGGCGATTGATACGCGCCAAGGTTACCTGTACGAATAGGGTATTTCATCTTGACACCCTTCTTTTCGTTGACAAACTCTGTTCCGGTTACGCCAAGTGCTATCGAAAGGTAGCCCTCGTATTTATCCATCCAAAAACTGTACTCATAAACTGGATTTGCGCTATAGGTTATTACCATTTTATATTTGGTAGAACCCCAGTCATCTACTTTTCCCCACTTACTTTCCTTGTATGGGATATTCTGCAAATCAACAATTTCAAAAACATCGGTACTAAAAGCTTCATTCATAGATTTCGTAAAATCCTCTACCAATGGCGTTAAATCACTTCTAATACCTGCCACAGTTCCTTCTAAACCTATTGTTCCATTCGCTGTAGTAGCCGCAGGGTCTTTTTGTTTTGTTGCAATTTCGCCAGAATAGAGCACCACCGCCACTTTAAAACCTTCGGCCTTATAACGGTTCAGTTTATCGGTAAAGCTTTCCTTTTTAACAGGTACGTTTGCTTTTGAAGAAGCTACATCCGGACCGGCAGTACTGGGCCTGCCTTCAAAGGGATCATTTTGGGCATAGCTATAATTAGTGCCCAAAAACAGGGCGAGAACAAGAATTACTTTTTTATTCATCGAATTAGGGTTTAGAATTGTTTGTTTCTTAAATTGAGAAACTTACAATATTTCTATGATGCGCTCTGACGACTTTTTGTGAAAGCACCCCAATTCTTTGTGAACGATAGAGTTTTTTTTGTGGGCTAAATCTTGTCCATCTCCGATTTAACAAAGCCAATTAATTCTTTGATATACGACTCTGTAAAATCAAACTTAATATCAGCGGCTTCATATATTTCGGGAATGGTTGCAGTGTATCCGAGTTTTAAAGCATTCATATACCCTTCCAGACCTTTTTGTTTATCCTGTCGGTAATTTTTCCAAACCGCAATGGCACCAAGTTGGGCCATGCCATATTCTATATAATAGAACGGCACTTCATATAAATGGAGCTGTCGTTGCCATAAATAACTTCGGTTAAGTTCAAGGTCGCTCCAATCGGTTATTGTATCACTAAATTCACCTAGAATCTTTTGCCATTGCTCGAGACGGTCGTTCGAACTGTGGTCTGCGTTCTCGTAAATCCAATGCTGAAATTTATCGATAGTCGCCACCCAAGGAAGTGTTTCTATAATCTGCTCCAAATGTTCTCGCTTTGCTCTTTTCAAGTCCTCTGGGTTGGGAAAGAAGATGTGCCACTCATCCATAGAAATTAACTCCATTGCCATAGATGCCAATTCGGCAACTTCCGAAGGCGTGTTCTTAAATTCATTAAGCGATAAGCTATCGCATAGGAAGGCGTGAACTGCATGACCGCCTTCATGCATTAAGGTAACCATATCCCGTAAAGTTGAAGTAGCATTCATGAAAATAAAAGGAACACCTGATTCCGCAAGTGGATAATTATAACCACCTGGAGATTTACCTTTCCTTGATTCCAGATCGAGTCGGCCCATTTCCTTCATAGTTTGGAGACATTGGCCAAGATAGGGGTCGATATTGCCGAATACTTCAATGGATTTATTCAGAAGATCCTCACCCCCTTCAAAGGCTTTAAGTGGCGGCCTTCCTTCTTCATCTACGGCTTTATCCCATGGGCGAAGCGATTTAATATTAAGCTTATCTTTTCGCTCAGCCGCATATTCATCGAGCATGGGAACAACTTCGGCAGCTATTGCATTATGAAAATCATAACAGTCGGCGGGAGTGTAGTCGAACCTGCCCATAGCCTTAAACATATAGTCACGGAAGTTTTTGAACCCGGCGTTTTGAGCAACTTGATTGCGCAACGAAATTAACGTGTCAAAAAGCTTATCAAGCTTAGATCGATCTGCAAGACGACGGGTGCTAATCTTATGATATACTTTCTCACGCCATGCCCTGTCGGTCTTCTGTAGTTCAACTGCTGCCTGTTGCAATGTCACTTCCTTCCCATCAAGATCAACGGTCATAGCTCCTGAAATCTGGCCATATTCCTGCGATTTAGTTTGAATCTCGGTATAGAGGGCAATGTTTTCTTCACGAAATATCTCGATATCTTTCCGAACCTCGCGAATCATAATATTATAGCCAGGCTTATCTACAAAATGATCTAATGGAGATAACTCCACAACTTTTTTATTTAATTTATCACTGTAGGGCGCAACATTCGGCTGAATCTCCTGAACGAAAAAATTAAAGGACTCCCGTAGTTTTTCATCTGTAGTATCGCAAGTCATCTTAATATATCGCCATGCTCCGTCCTCAGAAAGAACCGCCTCCAGCTCACTTCGGTCTTTAAACCATTGTTCTAAGTCGGCCTGCGACTCAATTTTACGGTCTAGCAGATTATCAAAAAATGGTTTCACTGCGTCCCAGGAGGTAACGTTAAATGAATTGCTTAAGAAACTTCGTTCCATATTATATTGTATTGAAAGTATTTTTCAATGATTAAATTTACGCTGTAAAAAAAGTAAAGGGTCTAACCTATTTCTATCTTAACGTCATCGGTCAAAGGATGGCTAACGCAAGGAAGCACGTATCCAGCATCTTTTTCAGCTTGACTTAAGCCTTCTTCCTCGTCCATTTTTACCGAACCTGAAAGGCATTTACCGCGACATGCCGTACACAAACCACTCTGACATGAGAAAGGCAAGTCAATCTCCAAATCGAGGGCCGCATCCAGAATAGGTTGATCGGGTGGTACTGACACTATATGCTCCTCACCGTCATATAGAATGGTGACATTACGTGCAACAATTTCTTCTGACGTTACCGTCTCTTCTTTTTTATTAATAGTACCAACAACGAAACTCTCTTTAAAAATTTTGGCTGGTGGAATGTTCTGTTGAGCCAGCAGAGTCTCAACATTATTCATCATTCCTTCGGGGCCACACATGAGATAGGTCGATTTATCGATACCCCAATCTGGAATTCGCTCGAATAGCTTCACCAACATTTCGTGATTTAACAATCCAGAATGACCTTGCCATTCCAAAGGAGCGTTATCCAGAATATGAATAACATGAAACCTTCCCTCATAGGTGTCTTCAAGATGTTGTAAAGTATCTTTAAAAATTATGGAATTAATATCCCTATTGGCATAGATTAATGAAACAATGCTCTCTTTCTCTACTTGTAAGGTAGATTTTGCTATCGAAATCATGGGCGTTATTCCACTTCCGCCAGCAAACATAATGAGGTGTCTTTTATTATCGGAGGTAAATTCAGTAGTGAAATTACCCATGGGTTCCATCACATCGACGTAATCGCCAACGTTGATCGTATCGTTAATAAAGTTCGATACAACGCCCCCTTTCACACGTTTCACCGTTACGGCTATATCTTCATCGCAATACGGCGAAGTACACATGGAATAAGACCGTCGTGTACTTTTTCCATCAATATCTAGTATTAAAGTTAAAAACTGGCCTGATTTATACTCAATCTTAGGTTCAGGTTGCTCGAATACGATTGTTTTAGCCTCCTCGATTTCCTGGATAACATCTTTTACGCGTAAATTATGGTAATGATCTTTACTCCCTTGTGACTTCTTCTTTTTAAAGAAACTGAATGCCATTTTATCCCTATTATAAGTTTAACCAATATGATAATTTAGCAACTATTGCCCTGTTTTTAACATTAAAGTCTGTAGGGAAATAGTTGTCTGTGTACACAATAAACAAATCCGAAACTGGTGCAAAACGCCATTGAAACCGTGCGTTTATGTTGACATTATCAGCTTGTTCGTTGTACTGCACAAAAGTAGTAAGGAATAAGCTATTAGTGAAGGTAATATCTGCTCTTGGTCCAATTAACCAGAAGCTGGAGCTGTTATAGGGCTGAGGAAGTTGAACGTCGTTATAAATTATCGATGCAAACAAACTACCAAAGGGCCTGAATCTTACTCCTCCATTAAATGCAAAACTTAATCGCTTACCGTTGTAAAAACTACCATAATTAGCCAAAAGTTCATAACTAGCTGCTTTTCTGGAGTCTGATCGATAGGAGAGTTCGCCAGAGTACCAGGTATAATCGGTATCTGCAGGAAGAGGAATAGCTTCATCCTCTCTGGTGGGATCGAACTCATCGAATAGGTAGGTATACATTCTACGCACCTTAGCGGTAAGCTGAGCCGTGTTAGGGAACGAGAACTCGATATTAATATCTGATTCAATATCTGCAAGCCTACCATTGGGAATAAGAGAAAACGTTGTTTGCAAGCCGGGTTTAATTGTAACTATTTTCTCATTGTTCGGATAGATAATGTAGTTCGATTCGAAAGTACCAATGCTGAAGATATTATTACGAGGAACAAAGCCAAGCTCTGCATTATAACCGTCGCCAACAAAGTTGTGATAGTATCGTAATGTCCAGTGCCTTGTTTGATATCCGAGATAGGCGCCATGAGCAAGGGCATTTTTTTTCGAAACAGGATCGAAGGACGCATGGACATAGACGCTTGACGCCCACTTATCATCGTAAGAAGCAAAGTTAAAGTCCATCCCCGCAACTCTATTAAATGCCGATGTTGAGTTTGTAGTATCAGCCGCATCGAAATTTGTTGCTTGCCTATTAATAAAGATGCCGCTTACATTAGAGCGTGCCCATAATTTACGTTGCAGTACCATTGCGGTATAGTTCTGGCCCGGCAGGTTATATCCGTCGTTTGGGTTCTCTGAGCCGGGTAAGACCACGTTTTTTCGTTCCTGTGTTTGAAGATTCATAAAGCCAATTCGCCAATCCTTATTGAGTTTACCGCTTAAGCGTGCTCCGAATATAATTGGCACTATCTCCTGGTTACCGGCTGTATCTTCTGCAATGCCAATCCTTCTGCTAAAAAATGGACGTGAAGGAGGAAAGCCAGATTTCGTAAACAAATCGGAGTTCTCGAGAAAAAATTGCCGTTTTTCAGGAAAAAACAACTCAAAGCGTTGGAGGTTAACTACTTGCTGATCTACATCCACGTTCGAGAAATCAGGATTTACGGTTAAGTCAAGATTTAGTGCCGATGAGACCGCAATTTTTGCATCGAAGCCAACTTTGCTTTTGGTATCCCAGTCTTCTTGAGCTTCGTAGTCTTTGGCCACCTCTCCCAGGACATAGGGAATAACCGAAATATTAGATTTGGGAGGTGGAGGTGGGTCGTTCCAAGTTAGTTTACCTGCAAAAGCTAAATTATTTGTTCTATACTGCTGAGGTACGGCCGTCCAAGCCGAGCGTTCGTTATTCTTTGCATCATTCCGCAAAAACTGAATATTCCAATTGGTAAGGTTGTCTTTATACCTTAAGGTTTTAAATGGAATAGCAATTTCTGCGACCCATTTATCGGGATAGTTTGTTACCTCCGAATACCATTTATTATCCCAATCAGCACTTATTTCAAAGCCCGCGGCTATCAGCCCTTCACGTTGAGCATTATAGGGTGAAAGGCTAAAATTAAAACCATTGGTTCGGTCATTGAAGGGATCGATATAGATACTAATATTTTCAGTTGTACGCCAATTCCAGTCACGCTTAAGCGACTCAACAATATACTCGCCTTCGGTAGGATCGTGACAAACAACACCGAAGTAAAGAAAATTATCATCAAAAGTCATCATTACCTCAGAAGGAGATGTAGGGAAAGCATTGTCTACCGGGAAAGCCAAATAAAAATCTTTAGCTACTTCGGCACTCGCCCATGTCTCTTCATCTAGCTGGCCATCGAGGGTAATCTTATCTACTGCGCGATTTATCGAAATCGTAGATTCGATAACAGGGTTTTGCCCCATACACACAGCACTAATCGCTGTAAAAAATAGAAAAATCCAGAATGTTAGTTGCCTCATAGAACAGAGGCAAAAGTAACAATATCATCAGCTTCAATAGTTCCACTTATCAAATTTCAATACTTTTGCAGCTTAATTTTCTTAAGCATCATGAATACAACCTCATTAAATGCTATTTCCCCAATAGACGGAAGGTACCGGAACCAAACCAATCCACTGTCTACCTATTTTTCGGAATTTGGCTTAATTCGATATCGCGTCTTAGTAGAAGTAGAGTATTTTATCGCACTTTGCAATATTCCCTTGCCTGCTCTAGCATCTGTAGACGAAAATAAATTCGCAGACCTAAGAAGTATTTATGAGAACTTTACTGATTCAGATGCAGAAAGAATAAAGGATATTGAGAAGACTACCAACCATGATGTAAAGGCCGTTGAGTACTTTATCAAAGAGAAGATGGAAACCTTGGGTTTAGCGGACCATCTGGAATACATTCATTTTGGACTTACTTCTCAGGACATAAATAATACTGCCGTACCGCTGTCTATCAAAGAGTCACTTCAAAATGTGATTTATCCAAAGATCGACTTGGTACTAAATGCCCTTCAAGACAGGGTAAACCTTTGGTCGGATGTGCCAATGCTGGCGAAAACGCATGGACAACCTGCTTCTCCAACGCGCTTAGGAAAGGAAGTACAAGTATTTGCAGAGCGACTTCGCCTCCAGACAGAAATGGCTCATGTAATTCCCTTCGGGGCTAAATTTGGTGGTGCTACAGGTAATATGAATGGCCATTATGTTGCCTACCCCGATATTGACTGGCACCTCTTTGCCAAAAACTTCGTTAAGGATAACCTAGGATTACATCGCTCCTTTCCTACTACCCAAATTGAGCATTATGACTATCTGGCCGCTTTGCTAGATAACCTTAAACGGATTAATACCATTTTAATAGACTTATCTCGGGATATATGGCAATATATCTCCATGGGTTACTTTAAGCAGAAGTTAAAAGAAGGAGAAGTTGGTTCTTCGGCAATGCCACATAAGGTAAACCCTATAGATTTTGAGAATGCCGAAGGAAATCTGGGCATGGCGAATTCAATCTTTGAATATCTGTCAGCAAAATTACCAATCTCCAGGCTCCAAAGAGACCTTACCGATTCTACCGTTCTAAGAAATATAGGGGTACCGCTTGCACACACCCTTATTGCTCTAAATTCAATTCTAAAAGGTTTAGAGAAACTAGAGCTTAATAAAGCAGCAATCGATTTCGATTTAGAAGAAAACTGGGCTGTCGTTGCTGAAGGTATTCAAAACATATTGCGACGAGAGGGTTACCCGAAACCTTACGAAGCCTTAAAGGCCTTAACCCGTACTAACCAGAAGATTACGGAGAAATCGATTAAGGATTTCATCGATGGGCTTAATGTGTCCGAGGAAATTAAGCAAGAACTAGTGAACATTACGCCCTTTAATTATACCGGCAGATAATTTCCCTTTATTTGAATTAATAAACTAATCTGTAATATTGTTTGAGAACAACAATACAGATTATGGATAAAGGCAAAGTAACAGGGTTTGGTGGCATATTCTTTAAAACATCGAACCCGGATGAAACCAAACAATGGTACTATGATAATCTAAGGCTCGTCCCGAACGAATACGGTTCGCTTTTCGAGTTTAGAGAAGGAAGAAACCCGGAAAAGAAGGGATATAACCAATGGGGACCATTTAAAGCAGATACCAGCTATTTTGAGCCCTCCGAAAAAGACTTTATGATAAACTTTAGAGTGGAAAACATAGAGAGTCTAATAGAGGAACTTAAGGAGAATGGTGTTAAGGTAACCATGGAAATCGAGACCTATGAGTATGGCAAATTTGCTCATATTATTGACCCAAACGGCATAAAGCTAGAACTTTGGGAACCCGTTGACAGGGTATTCACTAAATTATATGAAGGCAAAACCACAATGTAAAAGATTGTGTTAAGGCTAGCCGACAAAATCGCCTGATGTAGCCCTGCACTCTTTGCGCCTTTTATTAACTCTTGCTTTCCACCATGGCCCTGCCGTAAAAACCAGAGCAGTTTTGGTAGCAGCATTATGCCAAAATCGAGCGAAACCATTCATGCTACCTGCATATCCTTTGGTTTGAACTTCGTAAATAAACCCTAGCTTCCGTGTGAAATCCTCGAAGCACTTATTACCATACAAGATATTCTTGGTATCATTTTTTATAATGGTCATATAATGCCTTCTACCCTTCGGTCGCTCTTTCTTAATGTTCACCTTAGCCTTGGCATCGGTGGTGCTCGTAGGCGGCATGGTGGTGGTTTGCGCAAAGGAAACACTAACAATACATGTTGCTAGCAACGAAATAAATAGAGCCTTCCTAAACATACCTTAGAATTATGCTCGAAAAATAGACAAATTTATCGATATGGGCCTTCTATTTCATTTGAATGTCGCGCACCAAGAGTTGATTAGTCTCAAAATCATAGAGAGTTTTTTCTCTTAGTTGGTAGTAGGCTTCCCAAAAATCACGAAGCGTACTAACATAATTCTGTTTGGCCAAGTCTTTAGAGGCTAAAGCCTGATTAAGGTCGGTAATAGAAATTTTGCCTATCAAGAATAATTGCTTAGAAATATTATAGGCTTTATTCGCAATTTCATCAGAAATCATTCTTGCTTTTAATTGCTCTCTTAGCATATGGAAATTTCGAACTTCTGTGAGAACTTCTTGCTGAAAAGTAACCTCATCCTGCATGACCTGGTATTCTACTAATTTCTTGTTTGCTTCGGCGGTCATCCGCTTGGCTTTTTGTCTACCCCAATTGAGTACTGGCACATACATCGATAAACCTACCCTTACATTATCTCCTGGGTTCTGATATACATCACCAACTTCTCCGCCATTACCACTTAAGCCATTTAACCCATACACAGCATTAAGGTTCATACTCACACCACTTTCCCGCTCTGCACGAACAACATTTTGTTCTGCGGTGAGTTTTTGGCGCTCAAAACTTACCATATCCTCCTTATTCTTTATCGCCTCTGCTACAGCGATGTTCTCATCAACCATAAAATCAGGTATCTCTTCTGGTAGAATTAGATTAATTGAATCTGTGTCGGAAAGACCAATGAATGTCTTTAAATTTAAGGACGCACTTTGTTGGTCTACCAGTGCTTGAGAGACTGCTAAATTTGAATTTACAAGATTGAGTTCCAGCTGTAACAGGTCATTCTCTGTTATTTTTCCAAGATTATATCTACCCTGCGCTATCTGATAGATGGTATCATTGCTATTCACATTCTTTCTGGCAATTTCCAGGTTGATCTGAGCAAGCATCAAATTAAAAAATCTCCTCGTTGCATTAATCGAAATTTGCTCTAACTCAGAAAAATAGCGCTTTTGAGACTCCTCATATTCCAGTGGCTTAATCTTTCGGTCCCACTTAAATTGGTTAAACTGAAAAATAGGTTGTTGTAATCCGATTGATACTGGTTCACCACTATATTGTCTAAATACAGGATCTTGCTGAAAATCATCGAATCTATTCAAGTTAGTATAGACCGTTACCACACCACCAGTAGGAGCAATAACCTGGCTTAAGCCAAGCTGCATATTCAAGGTGTTATTATTTACCTCGCGATACTGAATACTACCATCAGGCTGGACTACGGGGTTTACACTCTTAACAAAGCTGGGCAGTGTTCCATTAAGAATAAGCTCTGGGTTAAAATTCGAGCGATAGGTTCGATACAACCAATAATTATTCTCTTTTCGTGTTTCGGCACTTAGCCAAGCTGGCGATTTGGATCTGGCTAGCTGAATTACCTCATCTAACGTATAGCTTCTGGTCTGTCCATTAGACATAGTTGTCATCAAGAAGCAGACTAATAGTGTCGCAAAATATTTATTCATGTCTTAGAGATGTTATGGGGTCTTGTTCAGCAGCTCGTTTTGCCGGAGTGATTCCAAAAATCAACCCTACGGTAGCTGCTACACCAAATGATAATAATATAGATAGAGGAGAAATTATCGTTGGGATTTCGGCAACATTAGAAACAATATTTGCCATGATAATACCCAATATTACACCGATTATCCCTCCTGAAATACTAATCATTACAGCCTCATTCAAAAATTGGAAAATAATATCGTCTTTTCGAGCACCTATAGAGAGCCTCAGCCCGATTTCCTTAATTCTTTCCATCACCGAAGCCAACATGATATTCATGATTCCAATCCCCCCAACGAGTAAGGAGATGCCGGCAATTGCACCAAGCACGAAATTGAAAATACTCTTGGTCCGTTGTTGCTGTTTTAAAAGAAGTTCAGGGATGGTTATTTCATAATCTATTACACCAAAGTGTTGCCGCTCCAGGTAACGAGAAACTATTTCCGCTGTTGGAGTGAGCAACTCAGTCTCTGCAACCTGAATCACCAGTCTGTCAATTTGATGGTAGTTTTCTCGTGTTGTGGTCTCTTCGGAATCATCACCTATAATTATCATCCAGCGACCTCCACTACTTCTATTGGCAGAGCGCATCATAGATTCCGTAACTAAATCGCGGTTTTTATATCGGATAAGAACAGTCTGAATTGGCGTGTAAACGTCCATATTGAAATCACGAATCCCTAATTTCGAAATACTCGATTCCGATAGAAAGCGTTCTTCAAGAACACCAACTACCTTAAGCCATACACCTCCAACTTTTATGGATTTCCCTATTGGATCTTCTGTTGGGAAAAACTTAACCCGAATGCTATTGCCAATGATACAGACAGGGTCACCTTTTCTAAGATGATCTTCGGTAAACATCTTACCACTGGCTAATTCAAAATTCGTTAGATCGAAGTATTCGGGCGTAACACCCACAAGCTTCGCCGATCGTCTGGTTCCGTTCTTTATAAGATAAGTTTCCAGAATTATCTCTGGGCTTACCTTACCAATCGCAGGTATAACCTCAGTCATTCCTTTCAAGTCTTTTAAGGTTAGGCCAGGCGAATATTTTTCCTTTTCTTCGGAGCCTAGTTCCTCATCCAATTGCTCTTCTGTTTGTTGAACAATTGGGTTGATCACAATATTGTTTACCCCAACGAGTTTGATCTGCTCAAGGATTTCCTGCTGAGCACCATTACCAATGGCTAGCATGGCAATGACAGCAGCTACACCAAAAATAATTCCTAATGCCGTAAGTAACGAGCGCAGCTTATTTGCAATTACGGCCTCGAAGGCGACATAAACATTAGATAAATATCGCTCTGAAAAGAATCTAGATAATTTCATCTATACGCTTACTTAGGGGTGGATTCTGTTGCTTTGGGTTTGTCGGCTCCAGGACGCCCTCTACCACCGCCACGCTTGCCATCGGCTGGAACAGTGATTACACGCCCATTGGGTAAAGTAATTGTTCGTTCTTTTGGCTCTTCAATAACCTCCTCTTTCTTGGTATTTCTCTTTCCCTCCAACTCAGGAATTAGAATTATAGGATCATCTTGATGGCCGGCAGGGATTGATAAGTATAGTCGATCGCCAGGGCTCACACCATTTTTAATCACTACCTCATTCATATTATTATCTCCTACCTCAACTTCTTGTTTTTTAATAGACAAACCTTCTCGTACATAAACGTAGGTTATAGAGTCGTCTTTTGAATGCAAGCACTCCAATGGAATATAAGTGGCAGTGTCTAATACACTAATAATAATCTTATTACTGGTGGTCATCGATGGCCGTAGAAGATCATCTCTACCATCTATTTGAATATTGACCTGAAATACTTTTGCATCTGAATTCGGACGCTGTTCACCAACATTGGCGACCTTAATTACTTCACCGGTTAGTTCCTTCTCAGGAAAAGCATCTAAGCCTAAAATCACGCGCTGGCCCGGTTTTATTTTCCTAACGTCTACTTCGTTAACATAAGTCTTTGATATCATTACTGAAAGATCGGGCAAAGTGGCAACCACTGGATCCCAGGAACTGATTGTCGATCCCTCCTTCATTGGTTTACCGTCGTACCCTTTCCGATAGATCAACATGCCTTCTTCAGGAGCAGTAATGGTAAAGTCTGTCATTAAATTGTTAAGTTCTTGCAAATCTCGCTGTTGCTTGCGGAGGTTAGCACTTACCTCAGCCATCTTTGCTCTATTTTGTTTTTGCTTTATGCTATAGTTCTCAAAGGCTTGTTGGTATGCTCTTTCTGCCTTTTCTAAATTTATTTCGTTCTGTTTTATAGTAGCGGGAGGCTCAAATTTTGATTGATCTAAAATTATTTGTTTCTCCTCGATCGAATACTTAAGGTTGACTAATTCATCGCGGGATTGCCTCATCTGCAGCGTTGTATCCAATTGCGTTTGAGTAAACTGCGATTGCTCACGATCCACGTCTAATTCTGCATCAAGAATTTTGTTCATCAGATCAGATCGATCTAAGGTGGCGATCCAACCTCCTTTTTTTACTTCGGTACCTTCTTCAACGATCTGGTCGATTTTAACCTGATTGATACGATATTCCCGTAGTTTACGAGGTCCATAAATTTTTACTGAGTTTTTGGCCTCTAATTCTCCTGTTGTTTCGATATCAACTTGAAATTTACCTTCCTCCGCTGTTATTAAGATATCGGCTGTGTCGGATCCTCTATTTCCTTTAACAATAAAATAGCTTACCAAAAGAACGACAACCACTCCAAGACCAATTAATACATTGCGTTTCATATTCCTTATTTTAATTATGACCTAATAACAAAATTATGATGAATAAGTTCTAAATCTTCTCCGATCATGTAATTTGTAGCCCTATTCTCAAAGATCATTTGAGCACAGTTATTTTAAGTTAGACACCTACTAAAAGAAAAACATTCACAAAAAAAAGGTCGGCTTGATGGCCGACCTTAATTATTGGATAGAGTCCTTAAATTTCTGCGAACTTTACTTTTTCGATTGCTTGTTTCTCAGTTATTTTCCCCATGTTATAGTCGCTCAGTACAGACTGTTTAACAGTTAGCTGTACTTTTTTAGGGATAGAGCATTCATCGCATTTTGTGAGTGTTATTTTTAAGATAACAAGCTCATCTGCAGATAAACTGCTGATTGTTCGCCCATATTGCACCATATTCTCTTTCATACTTTGAATAAAAATTGGATACAGCCTTTCAACTTCAACATTGCGATCCTTACCGTTTAACCCCGTCTTGTCTATGCCAGGCATCCTAAAAAACCCGTTTTCATCGTATGAAGAATATACTTTAAACGAATAGATAGCACCCACACCTTCCAATTTCTGATATTCTGGTTTCCAGCTAATAAAATAAGAATCCGTGTATTCATCATCATAAACCGTACTTAACATCGAACTAAAAAGATCTAAATCCTTCGAACGGCTGGCACTTCCATTTTCCTTATTAATCACAATTTTAGCCTCTAATTGCTCACGGGTAATTTTCCCAGCCATATAATCATTATGATCCTTCTTTAAGAGTTCTGCAGTGATACCTGCGCCACCGTGTGTATCTGAATTTTGGCCATCGGCGATAACATATACATAGTCCGATTTCTTTGTGGATACAAGAATTTTGTCTGTCGGCTTAAGTTGATTGATCATTTGGCTATAATCAATCAGAAATTCCAACATTATCTTACTAAAATCATCTGCTCGCTCCTCGGCACTTTCTTCATCATCCGGATCGAGTAAGTTGCTTGAATCTGGAGCAACTATAACACGTGTACTATTTGCAGAGCCGCTAACCACTCTTTGGTTTGGGTATGCGTATGATACGCCCGTACCTCTGTTTCCAACAATAAATGAGTAGCCTCCTCCTATACTAAATATAATACCATAGCCCTCGATGAAATTGCCTTCTACGTTATCACTGTACATCATCAAGCCGTGATCTCCTTGAGTTAATGACTCTAGAACTTTAGCCGCTACCCTTAGATCTTTATCCATTCTTTCTTCATCTATTTGGGCACTTAAACTAAAAGCACAAAGCATGAATCCTGCTAAAACTAATCCTGTTATTTTTTTCATGTTCTTTATTTAAAATATTAATAATCAAAGTCCGCCGGCCTTTGATAAGTTATTGACCTAATGAATAATTGTTTTTGACGGTAGAGATAATATTAGCTAATAGTTTATCTGTTTCTTCTTGCTTTAATTCTGACCTGTTTTTAATATTCAACAAGTTTGTTTGAATAATCTGTAAATCCTCCTTTCGTTGTTCCTCCAAAAACGAACTATAATCGAACAAAATATTCCTCAACACTTCCTGCTGTTCTTCAACACTTACTTTATAAAAATTCTGCATCATTTCTCTATTCGATTCACGAAGTTGCGCCATATAATTCAGAATTTGCTCGTCTTCGGCAGGCGTAGTTTGCCGCTGTCGTGCTAATTGGCTAATTTGTTGTTCGGTAATCCTTTTGTTCCCTTCTAATTCTGAGGCAAAATTGGATTTAATATTACCCATTTCTTTCCTAAGATCATGGGCGGTTTTATCTAAGCGATCTGCAATTAATAGATCAACATCCTCTTTAGTTATATGCTGTACTTCACTGGGCTCATTACTGAAGAACCCGATATTAATTCCCCCCTCGTTAAAACTTAGTTGAAATTGGGTTAAGTAGCCCGTAATTAATAAAAGCGTGATTGATGCCGCTATGCTAACGGGGTAAAGCCATACCCTTTCGCGCCCAATAGCTCGTTTACTCTGGATCGGCGCATTGAACCTAAGGGTAGGAATAACCTCTTCGTCCTCAAGTATTGGCAATAGATTTAACGTCTTTGCGATTTCGTCAACCTCCTGCTTTACTTCGGGGTTCTCCGTCAACTTTTGAGCAAAAGCATCGCGCTCTGTGGGCTTTACGTTATCATATAAATAGTCAATTATTTCCGCTTCACTTGGTTTCCAACTCATAACTATAAATTTTGATGGTTATAATTTACTTTCAATAACATGGACTTTAAATGTTTAAGTCCGTAATACAATCGAGACTTGGCTGTATTCTCAGAAATATCCAGGATCTCAGCAATTTCTCGAAATTTAAGACCTTCATATTCCTTCATAATTACGATTACCCGCTGCTCTTCCTTAAGGTTTGCTAATGCCTTCATTATAATTTCGGAGAGTTCCTGACGTTGGATTTTTTCATCGGGTTGTCCGTGCAAGTCAGTACTAATTTCTGCTGGCTGCGCAATTCCACTCTCAAATTTTTCGAAATGATCTCCTTCGATACGCTTTATTTTCCTAGTCTCTTCGTGGCTACAATTAAAAGCAATACGATAGAGCCATGCTTTAAAGCTACTGGCCTGTTTAAGTTGGCCTAAGTTCTTATGTACTGAAATAAAGGTGTTTTGGGTGATAT
>CBDUMS010000059.1:0-22752 GCA_965368405.1 uncultured Cyclobacteriaceae bacterium | reverse complement strand
TTGTGTTTGATCGAAGATACCTTGAAGCCGGGCTTCCATTTAGCAAGGCATCATCATAAAATAATGACCGAAGTATTCTATATGTTAGAAGGAGAACTTGAGCTTATTTTTGATGATGAAACGCTAATCCTAAACGAAGGCGACACTATCACCGTTCCGCCTAATGTTTGGCATGAAGCGAAGTGTAGCGATGGAGGTAAAATGCTCACAATATTTAAAAACGGAGAATTTGATGTATTCTTAGAGAAACTATCTACGCTATCGGCAAGTGATTTCGAAGATGTTGCTCTAATGAAGTCTATATCTGCAGAGTACGATATTTACGAAGAATAATATTCGAGCTTTGTCTCCTTCATTGGCGTCTCTGCCGCACCAGATTATATAACCGGTTTAAAGTCTTCGCGAATAGAATGTACTTTTGTGCGGGTGACATGAATTAGGTAAAATCTAACTGGTAACAGTTGCAACCTGAAAATTGAAAGTAACAAGATGAGAACAATAGAAGACAAATTCAAAGCATTACAAGCAGACAATGCACCGGGCCAGGAAGTTCGACAAAATTTAGAAGATCTTAATGGAGTTATTCGAGGTGACAAGCTGGATGGCATTCCGGTAGATTTCTCACATGGGGATGTCGATGCTTTCGCTCCAACCCCAACCTCTGATCAGGTTTGGAATGATGGCTTCAAAAAAGGAGGAAGCCAGGCCTACACCGAGTACCGTGGAGCATTTGAGATTAGAGAGGGGCTGGCAGAGCGCTTGGGCAATTTTACAGGAATGCCCGTTAATGCAGAAAGCGAATTGATTATTACTCCGGGAACCCAAGGTGCCCTATTCATGGCTCTGGGCTCAACAGTTACCACAGGCACTAAGGTTGCTGTTGTTGAACCCGATTATTTCGCAAATCGTAAACTTGTTACCTTTTTCGGTGGAGAAATAGTGCCCATTGCTTTACAATATCAGAAAGCCCCATCTGAAAATGGCGTAGATCTCACTCAACTTGAAGACGCTTTCAAAAACGGTACTAAAGTATTCGTTTTTTCAACTCCCAACAATCCAACTGGGCATGTGTATTCGAGTACTGCTATGAATAAAATTGCCACACTCGCAGAAAAGTACCATGTTACTGTTATAGTGGACCAGCTATATTCCAGGCTCCTTTATGGTGGTGAAACTTATAGCCATCTTCGATCTTGTGCTGTACAACCAAAGAACCTTATCACCATTATGGGACCATCAAAAACGGAATCGCTTAGCGGGTATCGCTTAGGGGTTGCCTTTGGTACACCACAACTAATAGACAGAATGGAACGTCTTCAAGCCATTGTTTCATTGCGCGCTGCGGGATATAATCAGGCTGTACTAAACACTTGGTTTCAAGAACCTGATGGTTGGATGCAGGAACGAATCGATGCTCATGAGGCAATTAGGGATGACTTATTGAGTGTTTTCAGATCCGCAGAATTGTATACAGCAACTCCACAAGCGGGAAGTTATTTGTACCCAAAACTACCACCCCTGGCTGTTGACCTCAATACCTTCGTACGATTGCTTCGCTATCAAGCACAGGTTACTGTTACACCTGGTACTGAGTTTGCTCCTTCCAATACCGACAGCATCCGGCTTAACTTTTCCCAGGATCATAGTGCGGCAGTTGCGGCAGCAAGGCGCATTGTGAAAATGGTTGAGCTATACAAGGTATGAGTATGGTAGAGCAACCTATTCCACAGGGAGAGTATTTGCCTGCAATCCGTCATAACGATCTCATATATACATCGGGCATGACACCCCGAAAAGCGGGAAAATTGCTTTTTTCAGGTAAAATCAGGGATGACAAGCCCTTGGAGGCCTATAAAGATGCAGTTCGATTGGCTGCTCTAAATGCATTAACTGCAGCGCAACACTGCATAAAAGCTGACGAAAAGATCGCTGTCATTCTCCAACTTAATGTTTACCTCAATACAGATCAGGAATTTTCCGCGCATGCAAAAATCGCGAATTATGCATCTGAACTACTTATTGAGCACTTAGGGGCCAATGCGATTGGGAGTCGTGCCGCCATAGGTGTAGCTTCCTTACCCTCTAATGCACCTGTAGAAATAACGTTAACTGCAAAAGTGGTGTGATTCTTCACCCTTTAGAACGTAATCATCCCTAACCCTTTTCTTTGGGAGTCTTAAGCAAATAAGCTTACTTTATACAACAAAGATGATATCCTACAGAAAAATATTCTCCGTTTTCTTGACGATGCTCTTCCTGGGCTTTATCCCTCCATCTTGCTGTTTAACGAACTCCTGTGGCTGTGGCAAGGCTAACCCGCCTAGAGATTACTTTATCACGGATCTAAGTCTTAGAAATATCGATTCTAGTAGAGAACCGATCGATACAAGTCTCTACTATTTACACGATAATAATTTTAAGCTCATAGAGGTTGCTGCAACCGAATTTGTTTTTCATTTAGAAGAACAAAATAAAGTTGGGTTTTTTGCAGCTGCCTTAGCCTGCAGCCCCATTCCGCCTCGATCTGTTAACCCAATCTATAATATCCAGGTTGAGGCCGCTAACACTTTTGCGCTAAATAATGAAGAAGATGTCATTTCTACGGGAGAAAATATAACGAGTCGCTTCGAGATTGGGTTTCTTTATGCTCAAGAATTTGAACCTTTATCTGAATTCAACAGTAACCCATATGAAACATACGAAGCCGATTTGCTAAGAATAAAGTTGATTTCACAGCCTTATCAACCTTCTGAAATGAAGTTAAACATTAAGATAAAACTTAAGGATGCTACCCCTTTCGATTTCAATGATGAGATCATGAAGGTTATGTAGCCTCAGAGAACTAATTTGAACACCACGACTTCTTAAAAGTAGAAGATCGATTGCTGATTGAATTTTAGCTAAACTTAGAAACGATTGCTAGCCCAAACTATTATTATGTATAGATTAAACTTCCTATTTACAGTCACCGTTATATATACGCTTGGAATTGGCTGCCAGCCTGGAACAGAATCCCCTCAAATACAACTAGATGAGCTAACTATCGCTTCCATCCATGACGCCTATCAATCAGGGCATTACTCCAGCGAAGAACTGGTAGAAGCATATATCGCAAACATTAACAAAAACGACCATTTAATAAATGCCGTAACCATCATAAATCCTGATGCGCAAAGTATTGCACGAAGTTTAGACCAGGAGTTTAAAAAAACAGGTAAGCTGAGACCTCTTCATGGTATTCCGATTCTTGTAAAGGATAATATAAATACTAAAGGGCTGCCAACAACGGCAGGAGCACTGGCCTTAGAGGACTTTATTCCTGACGAAGATGCCTTTATTATTAAAAAGCTTATTGATGCCGGTGCTATAATCATTGCTAAAACTAATATGGCCGAATGGGCTTTCAGCCCAATGCATAGTGAGAGTTCTACCGCTGGCACCACCAGAAATCCTTATAATACTAATTATGTACCGGCTGGTTCGAGTGGTGGTACAGCTGCTTCTGTTGCCGCTAATTTTAGCACAGTCGGTCTAGGAACAGATACCGGAAACTCAATCCGAGGCCCTTCTTCGCATTGTGCTCTGGTGGGATTTAGATCAACTTTAGGCCTAATAAGCCGAAGTGCAATTGTGCCGCTGTATTTACGAAATGATGTTGTTGGACCGATGTGTCGAACGGTTGAAGATGCCACAAAGGTGATGGAGGTGATGGCAGGGTACGATCCAACGGATGCCCTCACGCGCTATTCCGAAGGGAAAATCCCGAGCAATTACACGCAGTTTCTCAAAAAAGAAGGGCTCCAGGGTTCTCGTATTGGTGTATTAAGGGAATTAAGCGATAATGACCCAAATGAAGAAATCAAGAATTTGTTTGAATCGTCCTTGGTGGACATGGACTCGCTTGGTGCCACAATTGTTGATCCGGTAGTCATTCCAAATTTTGCTCAATTACGACAAAACCAATGGTGTGCATCATTTAAAGCGGATGTTGAAACGTTTCTAGCTGAATATGTAAAAAATGATACGGTCAGGACTATCGAAGATATAATTAGAATAGGAACCAAGTCTGATTTTGCACGAAATCGATTAGCCCGAAATGCTGAATATACAGGAAGGTGGGAAACCCCGGAGGTTGAATGTTTAGATGCATACACCGATGAGCGTAGAGTTGCTTTTCGTGAGGCGATAGAGGCGGTAATGGACTCCTTAAAGTTAGATGCCATTGTCTATCCATCATGGAATCATCCTCCCGCCAGAATAGAACACTTCTCAGAAGAGTATCGAGGTGACAATAGCCAAATAATTAGTCCACATACCGGGCAGCCCGCGTTTACTGTACCGATGGGTTTTACAACAAATAACTTACCGGCAGGTTTACAATTCTTAGGCAGAATGTACGATGAGCCTACCCTTATAAAACTTACCTATGGTTATGAACAAGGCACAAAACACAGAAGAGTGCCGCAATTGCAGTAAATTGAGGACAAAGTACAACCTACGACAAAAGTTATGAGAATATACCAAGTCGATGCCTTCACCAATACGTTATTTGCCGGTAATCCGGCTGCTGTTTGTCCGCTAGACGTGTGGCTGCCCGATGAAGTTATGCAATCTATAGCCTTAGAAAACAACCTGTCTGAAACGGCATTCTATGTGAAACATGGAGATGCTTATGAAATACGTTGGTTTACCCCAACTATAGAAGTAGATCTCTGTGGGCATGCCACATTGGCCACTGCCTTTGTATTGTTTTTTCATCAAAACCATAGTGGCAATCGCATTAGCTTCAAATCACCTCGAAGCGGTAATTTAGCTGTTTTTAGACATGAAGATTTGCTAACTCTGGATTTCCCAGCAGACCACCTCCAGGAATTAGATATTGACTCATGTAACACGAATGGCCTAAATATAAAACCTTTAAAGGTTTATAAAGGAAGAACAGACTATGTTATGGTATACCACAGCGAAGACGATATTCGTAACCTTACCCCTGATTTTAGCTTATTGGCAACGATTGAAGCACGGGGTATAATTGTAACCGCTCCTGGTAAGAAAACCGACTTCGTGTCACGGTTTTTTGGTCCTAACGCTGGTGTAAATGAAGATCCTGTAACCGGCTCGGCACATACGAGTTTAACACCTTATTGGGCTAATAAATTGGGTAAAAAAGAGCTAACGGCAACGCAACTTTCTTTTCGAGGTGGTTCACTTCTCTGTAAGCTTATTGGCGATCGGGTAGAAATTAGTGGGAAGGCTTGCCTCTACATGAAAGGGGAAATAGTAATATAGAGACGAACCTTGCTTGAAATGGGGTATTGGTCTGATCAGGAACCAAAATGAGTAAAAAATTGTATTAAAATTATGGATCGTAAGGAATTTGTAAAGAAAGCGTTAGTAGCCAGTGCGGTAGGTATAGCAATTCCCAGCATTCCAAAAGCGAAAAATATCAAACTCAAGAATTCCACCTATAACACAATGATGGACCATGTTGGATTCAATCATTTACCCGTATCAGAAGAAAGAAAAATGAACACTGTAATACATAAAGCAGATACCCGAGGGCACGCAAACCATGGATGGCTCGACTCACATCATACCTTTAGCTTTGCCAGTTATTATAATCCGGAGCGAATGCATTTTGGTGTTTTACGTGTATTAAATGACGACATAGTTAGTGCAGGAAAAGGGTTTAGTACTCATCCTCATGATAATATGGAAATCATCTCAATACCGCTCGAAGGGGACCTCGAACATAAAGACAGCATGGGAAATGTGACCATCATCAAGGAAGGTGACCTCCAGGTAATGAGCGCCGGTACGGGTGTATATCACAGTGAGTACAATAAAAACACCGACAAGGAAGTCAGGTTCTTACAAATCTGGATTTTCCCAAACAAAAAGAATGTTGAACCACGATACGATCAAATTTCAATTAAAGAGATTGCCAAGAGGAATGAATTCTATCAAGTTCTTTCCCCTAATCCGGATGATGCTGGCGTTTGGATTCACCAAGATGCGTGGTTTAATTTAGGCGGCTTTGATAAAGATATTCGTGCAAAGTATCAGCTTAAAAAAGAAGAAAACGGAATCTATGCCTTTATCCTTGATGGTGAGGTTGAAATTAATGGGGAGAAATTGGCGAAAAGAGATGGATTTGGTGTTTGGAATACAAGCGAAATAAACCTGAAGTCAATTTCTAATAGCAAAGTCCTGCTTATGGAGGTTCCAATGAAAATGTAATCAAAGCCTCCTTTCTTACTTTCTTGATGGATGAAATTAAGTTGTAAATTTAGGCAAGATGCAGTTTTACCAAACAATATACTGAAATGGCACGGCCTAAGACCAAAGCGGAGTTGGTTGATTTAAGTAAGAAAAATTTCAATCGCCTTGTAGATTTTGTTGCAGCAATGAAATCCGAGGACAGGAACCGAGAGTTTCCACCCGGCACGCTGAATCGGAATGTACGGGATGTACTTGCTCACCTTCATCATTGGCATACTATGTTCTTCGATTGGTATACGGTTGGCATGGCCGGTGAAAAACCAGATATCCCCGCCAAAGGGTATACATGGAAAACAACGCCAGAATTAAATAGACTTATTCAGGAAAAATACGCAAACACACCGCTTAAGGGTTGCCAGCAGCTCCTCGAGGAGTCAAACCAAAAGGTCAATCAAATTATTATGAAGCATAGTAATGACGACCTGTTTACAAAAAAGAAATATAAGTGGACAGGAGCTACCTCCTTGGGAGCATACCTAATATCGGCAACATCTAGCCATTACGACTGGGCATTGAAGCTGATTAAAAAAGCGAATAAGGGTTAGGCTTTCTTCTTCTTAATGAGGTAGGTTTTGTTCTCCTCACCATATAGAATTCGACGGATATTCTTATGATGTGACCAAATAACCACGAGGGCTAAGAAGAACCCAAACATTATTAGAATGGGCTCGCCAGTCTGAAATCTGGGAATAAATAATAACATTAAAGGGAACGACAACGCCGCTACGATTGAACCTAGTGATACATATTTCGAGGTAACTAATGTTATTAAGAAGATTGCTAAGGAGATTAATGCAACAGGCATTTGGATACCAATCATCATACCAAAAAGTGTCGCAACACCTTTACCTCCTTTAAATTTCAGGAATATTGAAAAAATATGACCAAATACAGCGATAATCCCAAAAACCAACTTGGTAATAATCAATTTATCTTCAACAATGATGCCGTTCTTCATTAAAACCACAGCAATACTAGTAGCCATCAGCCCTTTAGCAATATCAAAAAGCAACACCACTGTACCGGCGGGTTTACCTAATACTCTGAAGGTGTTTGTGGCACCAGGGTTACCACTACCGTGTTCACGAACGTCAATTTTATAGAAGAGCTTTCCAAACCAGACTGCAGATGGTATTGACCCAATTATGTAGGCAAGAACTCCACCAAAAAGTAAAAATGGACTTAGCATGAAAAATTATTTTATTTAGACAAAGATACAATTAATTGTAAGTCGGTTGAAAAAATTGACCAAGCCGCTACCTAAAACCGTCGTCTTCTTCGGCTTCTTCTTCAGCTTTCTTCTCCTCTATTATAACACCCCCTTGCAAATCGTAAGGCTCATCAATATCAAAATAAATAGCACGGAAAGTATTGATAAACTGAAGGGTCTCTGCCCGATCCGAAGGCCCAAATTCAAATTCCCCTAGCTTTGCTTTTCCAATATTCGTTTTATCTAACACAAAATCATTCACCTCCTTATTTGATGAATAAATAAATAACCTGTTATTCTCGTAACTAAAGTAATACCATGATTCTGGTGCTGCTTTGATAAACAAATTAATAGTTTCCCCTTCTTCGGTTTTTCTAATTTCAAAGAAACTCTCCATTTGGGAATTGATATCTGTACGCAGGATATTTGACAGTCCAACTTCACCATCATTATAAAAAGCCGTCTGATCTGCCGACCATTTAAAATTAATGTTTGAGAACACGAATGGACGCACCAAATTTGGCGAGGTCGACACTAGAGGAACATAGTCCATTGCAGACCGCTCTTCGTATGCCTTTGTTGCTCGATTACCAATTATCTCTGATAATAAATAGAGCAACTCGGTGCGATCTATATCTGCTTCGGGAGCTCCAAACTCTTCAATAACTTGGGTAAAATCATCGGCCATAAGACCGTAGATCGTCGATGGCACCTTAAAATCCATGGTCATCATGCTCTTAAAAGAAAGTTCGTTGGTCGCCATATTCCCGTCTCCCATAGCTGCAGCAACAATACCCATAGTCTTCGTATTATCAATAAAATGCACTGGTCCTTCAAAGCGTATACCGCGGGTGGTCTCATCATACGCAAAGACCTTCCCAGAATAGGTTAGCCCAAGGTCTTTATCTCGATTAATGATTATGTACTCATTACTATCTGCCTTAAAACTGAGGTAGCCCGATGGCTTAAAAAAATCTTCATCCTGAGGATCATTCTTGTCATAGCAAAAAGTGCTGTAAAGACTAAAATCGTTAAAGTCGAAATGAAGCCCGGCTGATAATAATTGTCCCGAAGACGTGACGCTTTCATCGAATAAAAACTGGATTTCCTGTTGTTCTGCTTCTGAAGCATACTTAATCCAGGTATTATAATCTTTAATGCTCTTTAGATCGAGCTTTACATAGCCGTCGAGTTCAAGAGCGGGCTTATGTGCCAGCAATTTAACATTACCCTTGTAAAACATCCCTGGAGAAATCATGAGGTTGTCCTCTTCACTGATCGACCCCGTGGCCACCGAATGCTGAGAGACTTCGTTTCCTCTCCGGCCTTCCGTAAAATTCTCTAAGTGAAAATCACGAAGTTTTATACCGAAAGTGTCCTTCATTGCATTGATTAAGCGATAGGTCCCTTCGCCTTCGAACTCATTTCTTGAAATAATCGTAACAGTGGCATCATAAATTTCATGGTAGCCGGTTAATGTATCTAAGTCTATAGTGGTATTATATAATGTGCCTATTCTTGCATTCTCGAGGATTAGTACTTCGCCATTTTCAGGCGTTATTTTAGCGTCTGCCACATTGATATAAGGGATTCCACTCACCTTTAACTCCAGCGATTGCATATCATATTCTGCTGCAGACGCATTAAAACGCAATGAGTCAAGGTCTTCCCTGGTGGTATAGAAGTATGAACTATTGATATCTACTTCTTCTGGTTTGGTCATAAATACCTTTTGGTTTTCAAGATCCCAGCGTGCCTTGGTAATTGAGGTCTTGAACTGAGCATAGGGAAAACTAATGGCTGCAACACCCGCTATTTCAGGGCTCATTTCGGCTTGTTTGGTTTCCAAATCGAAAGAGAGCCGAACATCATCTCCTGCAAGTGCAGGTTTTTCCGGATTATCTGACTTGATCTCAAATTCGGCATGGCGAGCATTATAATCATCCGAATTAAAGGTGTAACTATCTGATTTGGTCGTGGAGTTATATGTGTTTAATACGCCTAACCCATTAACCCCTTTATTGGTAACAATAACGGAGCCATCGAGGTTTGCCAAGCCCTCATACATCGCAAAGAGCGGACCTTGGTTTGTTATGTACATACTATCCTTTTGCGGTAGCCATTTCATATGAAAACTTTCCGCCATTATCTGTGGATATACCACACCACCGAAGTCTTCCTTGCGCATAGTAAATAACTCGCCATCGGCTGCAACAGAATCGGGGTAAAACACAAATGCTTGCGATTGCATTGTTGTGGTAAGGAAATCGAGATTACCATCACCTACAATACCATTTTTATTTAGTGAAAGATGATTATACAAGCGTCCATTTCCACCAAATAATTGATACCCTTCCGGAGGTATGCTATGGTCGAATCCGAGCGAGTAATCCTCCATAATACCAAGTTCTTCACTAAAGTCAGGGAACCAGTCGTCGGAATGGAACACGCCACTAAAGGAAATAGATGCCGGATCACTATCACTGAGACTATCAAGGTCGAAGGGCGGCAAAGTAAAATAAAGGCTGCGATCATAGACGCCACTGAGAATCTCAGGCTTATCGAAATAAACCACAGAACCGGTACCGCCTCCCTGGAACTTAGGAAAATTGGGGATTAATTTTTTGCCTGATTTATTTTTTGGCTTGCTAATATATAACACCCCTGATGTACCTGATATCGCAGCCATAGCTGTTTCTCCTCCAGGTTTTTGTGGTGAATCTTCATTTGGAAGGGTTTGGTCAAACGCGGTAGAATCCGGCACAGCCCCCTCTTCTGCTTCTTCTTTTGGTGGCTGTAGCCCTCCTTCTGGAATTCCCGACAGCGAGTTATTGATCTTTTTTCGATTAAAGCCATCTTTTGTTTCTTCAAGGACATAGAGCTCAATTGCATCAATCTGTTGCATTTCGACTAAAAAGCTGTCGTACCGGAAGATAAAATCCCGACCAACGTAATCGAAATTACCTGCAGCCAGCTTACCATTAAATTTAATATCGCGATTTTTAAGAATTGTAATCTGGTTACTGTCTGCCTCTACAGAAACATCCAACACTTTAGCCAGATAAAAACGATCCACTCCTTTGATATGAACCTCCTGTGTTTTTAGATCATAGATAGCGTTCGAGCCAGTATCCATTAAGGATAGCAATAGTAGGTTGTCATAATCGGCTTTGCCATTCTGAGCTTCACCTTTGTGCAAGCCCTTGGCTGTTAAGGATACCACCCCTGATTCTTTATCATAATCCACGTACCCCTGCTGATACAAGCTCATTATGGCACCCTGTAAATTTTTCAGACTAAGGTTGCGCTTAGTGGCAATTTCCTCGACGTAGAATTGGTCTACTCCTTCTTGTTCGCAGTAGGATAAAACCACCTTAAGCGGGTTGAAATTGTACAAACCCCGGATATTACGAAATAAGTCTAAATCATAATACTCGTTCGATTGGAAGATAAGTGGCACTTCCTTTCTGGCCAGCAGGGTAGAAATATAGAGGCTATCCTGATTAAGGTTCCAACTTATTAAGTCGGCGGTAAAGCTCATTTGATTGGCAGAGGCAACGAATGGTGTATTTCGAAATGATCCATTGTCCTTTTGAACAATCAGGTTGTTGGTTTTGGAATCGAAACGAACCCGAACAGCCGGATGATAAATGGAGTCGAATTTAGTATGAATTACCAATCTGGCTCGATCGGAGATGGCTACAGAATCAGCGAAATTGATATTATATGATTTCACGGTAAACTTTGGACCTGATTCACCCTCCATTTCTAAGGTGGCAAGGCCACTATACTTAGCATTACTATTAATTCGAGTACCCTGAATCGTAAAGCCACCGGTATAATATGAATAAGGTCCAAATAATCCGGTAATTGAGATGTTGTTTTCTACTGATGAAAATCGAGGATAACTCTTATTCTTAATATCTGAAGTCTTCTCAGGTTTAAACTCGAATTCGCCTTTAATTGGTTTTTCGAATAAGGTGCCATAAGTAAGTTTGGCGCCTCTTAAAACGAACTGAGACCTATTCACAGGCAACTCATAATTTGTTAAATCAACAAAAACTTCTTTTGGGTCAAGCCCAACCGTTGACCAATCAATTCGACCACTTGTTCCAACAAAGACGTCTTCCATAACCAAAAGCGAGCCTTTAATTCTGGATATCTTGATACTATCATATTGCACATCAAGATCAAATTCTCCATCATCAAAAAGTATGGTAGGTCCAGATAATGGTCGGACAACAATTTCTTCTTCGAGTAACGATTCTAAGGTAACATCTTCATCTTCCCATTCCTCTTCGCTCCATTCTTCTTCGGACCACTCCTCTTCTGTCCACTCTTCTTCCTCCCAGTTCTCTTCCTCCCAGTTTTCCTCGGAATAACTAGTATCCTCTTCTGCGAACTCATCGTTAAATGAGGTGTCGTTTAGTTCCTCTGAGGCAACATATACAAATCGATATTGTTCGTTTTTAAAGCCCAGGTCAAGATAATTATTATGATAAAGTGAACGATGCTCAAAAAACGACGTCATCCGCTCGAAATACTTAAGCTCTTCGCTAAGGCTATAATTATCTATAACTTGCTGTGTCATATTGAGGTAACTCACCAGTTCTAAATCTGTGAGTTTTTCATCGTTTACAGCATAGGCTATTGCCGCGAAATAGGTTTCCAGATTGGGCTGTAGTCTGTGACCCGATGCGATCAAGGCCTTGGTTTGTCCTATGATTTTATTACGTACATCTGGACCAAATGTAGACCAGGCCACGGTAAAAGACTCGCCAACTGTAATAGAGATAGGATTGGCCGTAGCGCTAAGCTGTTCCTTAACATCAATGCTAAATTCATCGTGGTTATATGCAAATTCCAGGCCTTGAGCATAGCCCAAGCTACTGCCAAATAAAAAGAATATACCAACCAGAAATCGAATCAAATCTTGTTATTTAGAATTATTACCTCATTCAGTGATTAAATAAACACGCAACAAAGTAAAAATAAGAACTTTAAAGCGGCTTTATGTCTTGAAAAACGCTTGAAATTAGTAAAAGATTGGGTAGTTCAACCTTATTTTTTCAAAAACCGTGCCGTCATCCATTCAGATTTGTCATTTGTTTTTTCTAAATACAGACCATTCTTTTCAGCCTCTTTTTGAATATCAGGTAGATCGTGCACATAGAATCCACTTAAAAGCAAGCGTCCCGACGCTGCTAATAAATCTGCATAATAAGGAATATCATGGAGTAGAATATTCTTATTGATATTGGCTAGAATTATATCAAATTTTCCTGAAAAAGATAGGTCCAACACCGTGCCAATCAGTATTTCAGATTTTGTATTGTTGATTTTGAAATTTTCCTCAATATTGTCTTTAACCCACGGATCATTGTCATATGCAACAAGACTTTCCGCACCTAATTTACCTGCTAAAATGCTGAGTATTCCGGTGCCACAGCCCGCATCAAGAACCACCTTGTTTTTATGGTCAATTTCAAGCTGCGACTTCATCATTAGGTAAGTCGTTTCATGATGCCCTGTACCAAATGACATTTTGGGGTTAATAATTATTTCTAATGGAATCTCTGGCTTCGCTTCATGAAAGGTTGCACGCACAAACACTTCGTTGTCAACATTAATTGGGTCGTAAGACTCTTCCCATTTTTTATTCCAATTCTGCCGTTGTACTTTTTCGATTTGATATGAGGCTTCCGCCTCATTTTCATAACGGCTGAGCACTTCTTTAATCTCGACTTCATTCATCCCTATCGTGGCATGTGCTATAAAACCTGTAGCGGTTTCTTGAAAAGAATCGAAGTCAATAGCGGCCAGCTCGGCCATTAAGATTTCTCGAAAGCTCTCACTACACTGCACAATAAGCTGTTCGCTATATTCTTGCAAGGCCATCAATTACAACCAGCAAATGTGGGTGAATCGGTATAAGCATAAATAAAGTCGGCTTCTCCTTTCGACCTGGTTAAATAGACGCTAAAGTCGGCAATGCCTCGATTCTCTACAAAAAACCAAATTCCTTCCTCGGTGGCATACAGCCTATTTTCTTCCTCAAAAACTAAGAAATCAGCAAAGGCTTCTGAGTCCTCTAAATAGGCAACAAAGTCTGCTTTAGAACGATCGTCGGTAATATAAACTGAACCTCGTAAGCTGCAGAACTTTATTTGGTCGGTGTTAGCACTCCGTTCGCCATAGCCAATAAGTATGAAAATGCTTATGAGGAGAATTTTCATTAAAAGGACTTAATGATATCTACGAAATCTCTGGACTTCAGTGAGGCTCCACCGATTAGGCCTCCATCTACATCGGCATTGGCAAATAGCTCCTTGGCATTATCAGGCTTACAACTACCTCCATATAAAATAGAAATACTATCCGCAGTTTCTGTACCATATTGAGAAGCCAGATGTGCTCTTATTTGAGCATGCATATCTTGCGCTTGCTGAGCAGAAGCTGTCTTTCCTGTACCAATCGCCCATATAGGCTCATAGGCCAATACGAGTTTAGAAATCTCGTCTCTTGTTAAATGGAATAGGCTTTCTGTAAGTTGATTGCATACATAATCAAAAAATGATCCGTCCTCCCTTATTTCCAAAGGTTCACCGCAACAAAAGATGGGCGTTAATCCATTGGCTAGGGCTAAATCTACTTTCTTGGCAAGCTGTGCATTGGTCTCATTAAAATATTCGCGTCGCTCGCTATGACCAATAATTACATTGGGCACATTAGCAGATTTTAACATAGCGACTGACACTTCACCAGTAAAGGCTCCGGATTCATGCTCACTGCAGTTTTGTGCAGCAACAGATATATTATCTGCTTCTGAGGTTAATTGTAACACAGGAAGAAGGTGAACAAAAGGTGTGCCTAAAATTACCGTCACTTCATCTTTAACTTCATCGGCTACCATATTAACTATCTCTGAGGTTAGCTTTTTCCCTTCCTCAATAGTGTTATTCATTTTCCAGTTTCCTGCTACTATATTTCTTCTCATAATTAAATTATTTGGCGCAAAGATAAGAACTATTGATCTTGCTCTGATAAAGAACTGAATAATTCGGCAACATAATTATCGAGCTTTTTGCCAAATGAATCGGGCTTTTTATTGAGCACTCCAGATAACGACCCTTGCCAAATCATTTTATCCTCTTCACGGTCGATAATTCTAATCACCAACAGCCCTTCTGTATAATTAAAGGTGTCGGTTCTTGCTGAAACCCAGGGCTTATAGATTACTGCAGAATCTACTCGAGGGTCCACCATCTCGGTGATGATAATATCGTATTGTACCATTAAATCTGAACCTTGTTCTACATTGGCAAAACCATGTCTGGCCAATTCTTTTATTATTACCTCTTCGATGATGGCGCGGTTTTCGGGGTTATCATAATCCGGTCTCACAAACTGTTTATCCTGGCTGTAATCAGCAAAACAAAAGGTCTTATACTCAGAGAAGTTTACGGACCGGTCGCGATTAGAGGTAATGGTCGGCGGAGAACAGCCTATAAATATTATGGAAATAAGAAGAATCAACCACTTCATTGTTATAAATTTAAGTCTAATTCATTAATTCTAATAGCGCAATTACCAGAATCGCACTGCCATGACAAATCGAAGATCTTTCCTGAAGAAGTCTGCCATCCTCACCTCGCTATTTGGGGCTGCCCCACTGCTGAGTTTTGGAAAGCAAAAAAACCTGTTCCTTCCAAAAGGGACAACAACTATAATCTCTACTTGGAATCATGGGATTGCAGCAAATGCAGCTTCCTATGCTAAACTTAAGGCGGGTGGTTCTGTAGTTGATGCGGTAGAGGCCGGCGTAAGAGTTCCGGAATCTGACCCAAATAACACCTCGGTTGGCTTAGGTGGCTTCCCCGATCGCGACGGTAACGTTACCCTAGATGCTTGCATAATGGACCCTAGTGGAAACTGTGGGGCGGTGGCCGGGTTGGAACATATTGAAAACCCAATTTCTGTCGCCCGTAAGGTAATGGACGATACTCCGCATGTGATGATTATTGGTGCGGGTGCTTTGCAGTTTGCCCTAGATAAAGGTTTTGAGAAAAAAGATCTACTAACGGAAACCGCTCGAAAAGCCTGGGAGGAGTGGAAAAAGGAATCGAAATATCAACCGATTATTAATGTTGAAAACCATGACACCATAGGGCTGTTAGCGCAAGACGCGAATGGCGATATTGCTGGGGCATGTACGACTAGTGGGCTGGCCTTTAAAATGGCAGGCCGTGTAGGTGATTCACCAATTATTGGATCGGGACTTTTCGTTGATAATGAAATTGGCGCTGCAACCTCGACCGGCATGGGTGAAGCGATTATAAAGGTTTCGGGTAGCCATCTTGTGGTAGAGTTGATGCGCCAAGGCTACGAACCTGAAGAAGCCTGTAAGATTGCTGTTGAAAGAATCATTAAAAAAGAGCCAAACTACAAAAACTTGCAGGTAGGCTTTCTCGCCTTACGAAAAGATGGTGCAGCAGGAGGCTATGCCCTTCAGAAAGGGTTTAATTATGCGTTAATGACTTCGACCACCTCGAACATAATGCTCGATGCTCGATCTAAATTATCCTGAACAGTCTTCTAAAAAGAAATAGCTAAAGCATAGGATAAGCTGTTTCTAGCAAAAGAAGCTTATTAAAAAAATCGATTGCTGGGATAAAATCAGCGATTCCAGTATATTCGAAGGATATAACCAAAACCTGCAAATAGAATAATGGCCAAATTCGGCTATGTTTTGATGGTGCTACTCCCCCTCTGTAACACCTTTTCATTGGCCAGCTCACGTGCCGAGCAAGCCGATAGCACGCATTCAGAAATATTAAGAAAAGCATCTTCAAAATCTATTGTCTATGATTACCCAAAAGCGCTTGATGCTGGCAGAAAGGCACTAGCTGCAGCAAATGCCTCCAGAGATAGCAAAGAAATCGCACTAGCACACGGTCAACTGGGTTTGCTCTATTGGGTCGATGGCTACTATTATAGTTCTATGGCACATTTAGACAGTGCCTATCTACTGTTTCTTGCATTGGATGATAGCTTACAGGCCGCTTCAACACAACACACGAAGGCCTTAAACTACTATTATATGGCCATGAATGATAGTGCTATATTTTATCATAAGAAAGCCCTCGCAATTTATAGGAGTATAGGAAATGCAAAATTAGCGGCAAAAGTTCTCAGCCATATCGCATTGGTGTACCATAAGACAGGGGCCTATGATAAATCGATTGAATACATTCTGGAGTCTAATAAAATTAGAGATCAAATCGATACTCCCCTTGCTGCATATGATTTTCGTAGTTCAAATCCAGCTTTTCAAGATAGTAATTATTATCACGAAGAATTAATAATACATCGAGCCAGTTTAGAGAAAGCAGAAAAGACTCAAGATACATTAGCAATAGCAGAGGCCAAACATAATATTGGGGTTACCTACTATCTTCTAGAAGATTATGAAAAAAGTCTTCAATTTTTTGATCAAGCGAATCTTGCCTACGCGAGTGTAGGAAGATTGCCCTATTGGAACGAATCGGTTAGATCCTTGAGAGACTTAGGCAGGTATGATGAAGCTCAAGCGCTATTGAATAAACATCGTGAGGTAATTGAGACGAGAGGAACACGGATAACGTTATCTGAAATATATGGCCTACAAGGTGACCTTTATTTTAATTCTGGTGATTTTGAGAGGGCCCTATCTTCTTATAAACGCTTCTGCGACCTGTCGGCAGAAATGAATAACCGGCTTAGTCTGACGGGCTGTTATCGCAAACTGGCCCGTACCTATCTTGCTCTAAACAATACTGAGCTTGCAAAAGATGCAGGATTAAAAGCCTTGACGCTGGCTAAGGAAATCTCCGCTATCGAGGCTGAAATGGATGCCAATAATATTTTAGCTCAAATAGCTGTGCAAACCAATGATCTTAAAGCTGCAATTGCTTATAAAGAAGCCTACGCACTCTTGCTTAAAGAGATCAACGCTGGAGAAGCATCGATCAATATGGTTAAAGCCCAGGTTGAATATGATGCCTTTAAGAAAAATAGAGAAATCAACATGCTTACTTTAGAAAAAGATCTTCAAGTATCCAAGGTGCAAAATATGCGAATTACGATCATCAGTATTATACTATTTGCATCACTGGTGCTTTTAATCGCCATAATCTATTATCGCCGTAACCAGCTAAAGGCACGCTCTAACCAACTACTCGCCAAAAAGAATCGGGAAATTTCGGAACAAGCTAAACTTTTACGACAGCAGTATCATGAAAAAGAACTCCTGCTCGGTGAAACGCATCATCGGGTTAAGAACAATTTGCAAGTAATCAACAGTCTGCTGAGTATTCATGCCTTGCAACTTAGTGAAGGGGATGCAAAAAATGCGGTGAAGGAGGGACAAAACCGTGTTCAGGTTATGGGTTTAATTCATGAAAACCTATATCAAAAAAATAATTTTGGAGCGATCGAGATGAGTTCCTATTTCAAGCAATTGGCGAACAATATTGCCGTAAGTTATGGGTATGAGAAGAATGTCCTGATCAATGTTGATTCGGAGAACCTGAAATTAGATGAAGATACGGCTATAAATCTTGGCTTAATTACCAATGAGCTTCTTACGAATAGCTTTAAATATGCCTTTAACGAGACCGAAGCGCCTGAAATCAGTTTAAAATTAACTAAAAATGAGGCTGGGCTAAGGCTGGATATTAAGGACAACGGGTCGGGGTCTAGTGAAATTGAGGCCGGAAATTCCTACGGCATATCGCTGGTAAAAGAACTTGTGAAGCACATGGATGGAACCATTAATTTTAATTGTTCCGATGGAACTAAGATTTGCTTGGTTATAAAGAAATATAAAATTACTGCATAATGGATAAAATAAGGGTTGCAATTCTAGAAGACGAATTCTTAATAAGTCGTGATATCGCGGCAAATTTAGAAGAGTTGGGGTATACCATATCGGGCATCTACGAAACCGGATCTCAGGCAATAGAAGGAATAAAGTCAGAGCGTCCTGATATTATTCTTATGGACATAAATATTAAAGGAGAAATCGATGGTATTGAAACGGCTGAAATAATACGCAAGTCTCACGATTTGCCGATTATCTACATCACAGCCTACTCAGATCAAACTACAATTAATAGAGCAAAAAAAACCCTGCCTCATGCTTTCATCGTGAAGCCTTTTAATTTTAAAAACCTTAATACCACCGTAGAGTTTGCACTTTTCAATTATACCAACCGACGTAGCACCACAATTGAGGAAAGTAAGCAGATTTCAACCATGAATGAGGTTGACTTTGTTGGCGATAAAACAATTTTTATCAAGGAAAAAGGACGATTAGTAAAAGTTGAGATCGAGAATATCTGCTACCTGGCTGCTAAAGGAAGTTATTGCGAGATTTTTACGTTAAAGAAAAAGTTTACAGTATCAAGGAATTTGAATACCATATTAGATAGACTTCAATCCGAGAATATCCTACGTGTCCATCGATCATATGCGATCAATCTAAACCAGTTAGAAGAAATTCTAGAAGGTGAAGTATCAATTAATGGTCAAAAGATTCCACTTAGCAAATCGGCTCGTACAGAACTACTTTCGAAAGTAAATGCTATCTAAATCCAGTTACTTTATAATGTTTCTTTAAGCCATTTAAAAAACTCACGTTGCCAAATAATGCCATTTTGTGCCGAAAGCACCCAATGATTCTCATTTGGAAGATAGAGCAACTTGCTCTTAAGCCCTTTTAATTGTGCAGCCTGAAAGGCCTCAAGCCCCTGACCAATTGGAACACGATAGTCTTTGCCTCCCTGAACAATTAAAATCGGTGTATCCCATTTCACAACATAATTAATCGGGTTAAACTTAGAATATGATTTTTGGGCAGCGGTATTCGAAGTGTCCCAGTAATTTCCACCAAGATCCCAGTTTACGAAAAATAACTCTTCTGTGGTGCCGTACATACTACGCCAATTGAAGATTCCATCATGAGAAATGAAGGATTTAAATCGACCATCATGGTTTCCTGCAAGATAGAAAACAGAGTAACCCCCATAACTTGCGCCAACCGCCCCAAGTCGATCATTGTCGACATAGTCTTCTTTTGCTATATCATCGATTGCAGCCAAATAGTCTTCCATATTCTGACCACCATAATCTTTACTGATCTGTTCGTTCCATTCAACGCCATGCCCTGGCATACCTCTACGGTTTGGCGCTACAACAATGTACCCATTAGCCGCCATGAGCTGGAAATTCCATCGATAGGAATAGAACTGTGATAATGCCCCTTGAGGCCCTCCCTGACAATATAATATCGCAGGATATTTTTTATTAGGGTCGAAATTGGGTGGGTAAATTACCCAGGTTACCATATCCTTATTATCCGTTGTTTTAACCATCCTTTTTTCAACCTTGCTCAAGGCAATCGAATTATAGAAAGCATCATTAACATGCGTTAGTTGTGTCATGGAGCCGTCGGATAAGTTCACAGAATAAAGTTCAGACGCATGATTCATATCGGTTCTGGAGACAATCATCTGCTTGCCGACTTGCGCTGCAATGCCGGTTACATCGAACTGGCCGGACGTAATTTGAGATACCACAGGCTGTTTTTTTGACTTGCCCGGGTTGTCTACCTCGAATAGTTGCTTGGTACCCCCAACAGGAGCCACGAAATATATCTTTTTGCCATCATCCGACCAGCGATAACTAAGCACGGTCCCATCCCATTGCTGTGTCAAGTTTTTTACACCAAACTTCCCTTTTACTATTATGTCATTCTTATCAGATTCGTACCCATCTCTCTTCATGCTTAGCCAGGCGAGTACTGCGCCCGTAGAGAACGAAGGGCTATTATCGTACCCCATCATACCATCGGTAAGATTAATCGTCTTTTTTGTAGTTACATCATATTCAAAGATGTCGGTGTTGGTACTTACGGCGTAGTCTGCCCCCACCTTAGTTTTGGTTACATACAATATCTTGTTCGCCTCGGGATGCCAGATATAATCACTATCGTCGCCAAAGGGCATGGTTGGTGTTACAAATGGCATGCCCTCCATTATGTCTGTTTCGTTACTACCATCTATGTTGCTTACAAATACATGGTCCACGCTGCCATCAGCCCAGGTGTCCCAATGACGATACATAAGATCATCGTAAATCTGAACCTCGGATTTTTCCATTTCAGGATAATAATCTGTACCGGCCACCTTCTTAACCTTTACTTTTTTATGATAGACCTTTCGCGTACCATCCGTTGAGATTTTGCTGTTCGCAATTAATCCCGAGATATCAGCCACCTCTGTGGGTGTACCACCAGCGACAGGCATACTGTAATAAACGGATGAGCGGCTATTCGAATCAATATTGTAATGGGTGACTCTGTAGATTAACGATTCACCATCCAAGGAAACTCCTACGGCCGATACTCTACCAAGATTCCACAGTTTTTCTGGGGTCATTACCTCCTGTGCAGAGGCTGAAAATGCAAAAAGGCATAAAGCCAAAATCAATTTTTTCATGGTTCTGATGTTTGTTACGAAGTTACAAAATGAGCATTGCTATTTCGGCAATACTGCGATTTTTTGCGAAGGGATGATGCTAGAAAACTCTGCTTAGAAGTAGCGTCTTTTCAATAACTGCCTTTTGATCACAGCCATTTCCCAAGAAAAGAAGACCTCGTATGAACCATACTGATTTGTGACTAATTCAGTCGATGGGAGTTCTACGGTTAAGCCTAACTTTAGCCGATCGGTAAGCTCTATTTGCCCCATAGCACCGAATGCATTTAAGTTTCGGGTGAACAAACCAGCCCAGATGGTCTCTGCAAGCAACAGGGAGGCTCCTAAATCATAACTGAAGTCATCTTCTGTAAGAATAGTTAGGGCGTGTGCCTTTAGCTTAAGTAACCCCATGGGAAGCACTGCTCCAACAGAACCGTAATAGCGTCTTTTGTAATTTAACAAATCCGAAGTAGTGTTTTGCGAATCATAGCTAATAAACTTGGGTATTGAAAATCCAACATAAAAATTTGTGCTATTATAGAAAATACCCATACCAACATTCGGTTCGGTTATATTTTCTGTCCCGCCGTTAAAAACAGGATCCAAATCGGCTTCTGGAATTTTACCAAAATCATTGCGATAATTTAAGTACCCCCCTTGAATTCCTATGCTCAGCTGCTTATCGATACCTAAGGCAATTTTGTAGGCCGCCTGAGCAAATATTTCCAGGTTTGTGGTGATTCCATAGGTATTACTCTGAAGAACAATGCCAGCGCCGGCTCGGTTTCCAAAAAACGTTGTCGATCCCATTAAGGTATTGGTAAATGGGGCGCCATTTAATCCAACCCATTGCACCCGGCTCATAAGCGAAACGTTCATCACATTATTAACCACCGCGTACGATGGATTAAACATCGCCTGATTCATGCCATATTGGGTATAAATAGGCTCCTGCTGCGCATAAGATGAAATACTCATCACGGAGGCAATTAGTATAATTAGTATTTTTTTCATCTCCTTTTCATTATAAAATAACCCGTTCCATTTTTCTTATTATCCTTTACATCAATGAGATAATAGTAGGTTCCTGATGGCAAATCGGTATAGCCATTCACATTGCCTATCCCAATAAAAGGGTTGTTAATATTGTCGTAATCACTAGTTTCATAAACCAGCCTTCCCAACACATCATAAATTAAAATTCGATGCTCCGGATATAATTCGATATTTTTAATGGTCATCTCATCATTAATGCCATCACCATTGGGTGAAATGACCTCAACAGCCTGCGGCTTAGGCGGATCGCCTTCGTTTACAAATACATTGATTGGGTTCCTGGTAAGCGTAATAGCTGGTACGTCAGGATGAATCACTTCGAGTTTATAAACCCCGCCATCGTCTTCTCTAAAATCAGAAATTTCATAGTAATGACCTGTGCCGTCAAAAAGAGGAGAACCGTCCTTGAACCATTGATACTGCTGCTCCTCAATAATTTCTAGTGTTGGATCCAGCCTTAGCCCTTTAAACGTATACGCTTGCACTTGAGTGCTATCCCCAAAGGGTTTTTGGGAGGTGTTCTCGGTTATCAAATTCTGGTTCGGAATTATATCAGCGTAGGTAAACTTATTATTACTAATACTTAGTGTCTGCAATGAGTCAATAGAATTCAGATCGGGCAGGCGATCCAGGTTATTATTCTGGATCCCAAGGGTTTTTAGATTCTTAAGATTGGTAATTTCA
>CBDUMS010000058.1:0-22925 GCA_965368405.1 uncultured Cyclobacteriaceae bacterium | reverse complement strand
TAAAAAAGGGCCCCAAATCACAAATTGATTTGAAACCCTCTATAAGCCTAGCCACCTTAGGATGGCATAGTAGATAATTATTTATGCTCCGGCAAATATGCCAAACACTCCCATCATGTTCAGTAGGACGGCCAGGATAACAATGGGTCCTATAAAACGGATAAAGAAAACAAATGTTCTAGATTGTAACGACCCAGGTTTGAAGGTCTCCGATCCTTTTGCCATTTCATTTACGATTAGATCTATTGGCAATTTCCAAGCAACATAAACGCAGGTAACAAATGCCACAACAACGATAAAGAACGTGCCAAACCAATAGTCAACAATTCCCTGAAATCCTGTTACTTCTTGTCCGAATACATTTATGTTCATATTGGTAAAGAAATCCGAAGCTCCATGTGATAACGCAGATGGAATACCCACGATAAAGACCATGATACCAACAACGATCGCGGCCTTTTTCCGGCTCCATTTTTTTTCATCTATAAAATATGAAGCAGGTACTTCTAACATCGATATCGATGAGGTTAGCGCGGCGACGGTTAGCAGGAGAAAGAATAAAGATCCAATAATTTGGCCTCCAGCCATCGAGCTAAATATCTCTGGTAATACTTGAAAAACTAATGTAGGTCCAGCTTCGGGTGACTTGCCAAATGCAAATACTGCAGGGAAAATCATAAGACCAGCTAATAATGCTACTCCAGTGTCCATCAACCCTACCCAAAGACCACTGCTTACCAGATTCGATGATTTTGGTAAATATGAACCATAGGTAACCATAATTCCCCATCCAATACTCATCGAGAAGAATGCCTGGCCTAACGCGGCTAGTACACTATTGGCTGTAATTTTACTAAAGTCGGGTTTCAGATAAAACTCTACCCCGGCCATCGCTCCATCGAGGGTTAAGGCTCGAATAGCCACAGCAAAAATGAGAAGAAAGAGAATAGGCATTAATACTTTGGCTGCTTTTTCAATACCACCCGAGATACCTCCAATTACGATTACGATAGTAACGAGAGTAAAGAGTCCCATTAGTGGAATAGATATTCCTGCATCTGCCGCGAAGACTGAAAAGTTGCCATCTGCTGCGGTGCCCGTGAGTGTTTTGCCAATATAGCCGATGGTCCAGCCTGCAATTACACCGTAGTACGATAACACGAAAAAGCTTACGCCTAGTGCCAAAAGTGCTCCAAGACCAGTCCAAAATGGACCTCCACCAGTGTCTTTAAAGGCACCAATAGTACTTTTTTTAGTAGCACGCCCAAGTCCCATTTCGGTAAAAAGTAATGGAACTCCAATGAGTATTACACAAGCAAGGTAGAGCATAACAAATGCGCCACCACCATTTTGTCCCGTGATATAGGGGAATCGCCAGATATTACCTAAGCCAACTGCCGAACCTGCAGCGGCCATTACAAACCCAAACTTTGAGCCCCATTGGCCCCTGTTATCATCTTCGCTAATATTCATTCTGATTAAGTTATATGAGGTGCGTTAAAAAAACGAAAATATTCAAAATCATGAGACTTACCCAACCGTTGATAAAATATTGAGTTACACCTAGGCACTAGCCTTGGAAATTTGTTCGTCTATTAATCTAATGCCTGCACTAAAACTATGTGGATTATATCCGAGATCATGGCGAGCTTTGTCAATTATAAAGCCGGTTTTAGGTGGTCGTTTTGCTGGTTGGGTAAAGGTCGAAGAATCGGCTTCAGTAATAAATGATTTGTCTAACTTAAAATGGTCGGCTACAAGTAGAGCCATATCATAGGGTGTAAGAAAATCGTCGCCCGAAATATTATAAACGCCCTCTGCCGAATTTTTAGCTAGAAGCCAACAGCCTGTCGCAAGGTCTTCTGCCAGCGTCGGTGTACGCCATTGGTCGTTAACTACCTTGATATCCTTATTATTTTCCAAGCTATCTTTCACCCATAAAATGATATTTGATCGGCTAAGACCTGGGACAATACCATAAACAAGAACAGTTCTTGCTATTGCCCATCGAATCTTACTCCGCATAATAATATTCTCTGCATCCAGCTTGCTTTGGCCGTAGAAGTTAACGGGATTGGGCGTTTCGTTCTCTGCCAGCGGCCCTTTGCTTCCATCAAAGATGAAATCGGTAGAAAGGTGAATTAAGTGGGCGGAGATGGAAAGGCACCCATCAACAATATTTTGTACCGCCTGCACATTTGCAATTACACAATCCTCCTGATTTAGCTCGCATTCATCAACATGAGTCATTGCCGCAGTATGAATTACATAGGTTGGAACAGTCTGCTGAAATACGCGAAGAACGTCCTGGGCACTGGTTACATCTAGCGTATGGAATAGTTCCTCCGCCAAGTTTTGATTGCGGTTTTTACCCCTTGACGTAGCAATCACCTCTACCCCTTCTTTTAAAAGCAATAAGTTAACGAGCTTTTGCCCTAACAACCCATTAGCGCCTGTAACAAGAATCTTCATCATTAGTTCGTAGGGTTTTGAGACTCCGGATATTGGATTCCATAATAGCGCACCAAGCTGTCTTTAGGTACTTCATCTACTTTCAATACCATGTAAATAGGATCGATGGGATTATCCACGCTATCTACCGGCATAGCAGCTATCTTATCGATCACCTCTAAACCTTTAATTACTTGCCCAAAAATGGTGTAATCTCCGTCGAGGTGTGGAGAACCACCAATAGTAGTGTACTCTTCGATTTGTTTAGAGGAAATTTCATTATTCTCAAAACTCTGTCCTAATGCAGCCTCGATCTCAGGCCGGAGTTCAATAACCCGTCTTTGAAGCTCTTCCGTTTTCCCTGAATCCTGTAATGCTTTAAATTCATCGATCAAGTCTTGATGTTCCCCATCGTAGAGGTACTTTGGTAATGATCCGTTTAGTCCATTGATATCAGTTTTTAATTCGGTCTCCGTAAATGTACTGCCTTGTATAATATAGAATTGAGTGCTCGATTGCTTGTAAGGATTCTGGTTTACACTCTGGCGCGCTGCACCTACCATTCCCTTTTTATGTATATATTTTGGTTGCAATTCGGCAGGTATTAACCGACGAGACTCTTTCTCAAATTCTGGTTTGCTTGCCAAATCTCCGCCTTGAATCATGAAACCCTCAATCACGCGATGAAATTTAGTGCTATCGTAGGCCCCAGCCTCTGCAAGTTCTATAAAGCTTGCCTTGTGCATTGGCGTATCATCAAATAATACGATCGTTATATCGCCCTTGCTTGTTGATATAGTGACTACTTGGTCATACTTTTCATCATTATTGGAACAGCTTAGTAATAAGGCAACTAAACCGATAAGACATGAACGATTATTTATTAAACTCATAGCCAAACTCCTTAGCAATTTTTCTTCGAGACATTGATTTTACCTTTACGGTCATTTTAATATCAGTTACGGGTCTATTTCGAAAGTCTACAGGCTGATCAGCAATTTTTTCTACTACATCGATACCGCTAATGGTTTTACCGAAGATAGTATAATTACCGTCGAGGAAAGTTGCCCCATCCTTATTTTCAACAATATAAAATTGCGAACCACTAGACTCTTTCTCTGGATTTACCTGGTCGGGTTGACGGGCTGCTGCGAGAGCTCCTTGAATATGGCTTAAACTATCGATAAACTCGGCAGGTATAGTAAACCCAGGCCCCCCAGTTCCGTCGTTAGTTACATCATCATCTTTTGAATTTGGGTCGCCACCCTGTATCATAAAACCATCCATTACCCTGTGAAAAGTAGTACCATTATAAAACTCACCTTTAACCAGTTCAATGAAGTTCTTCTTATGTTGTGGAGTTTCATCAAAAAGGATCAAAACGATGTCGCCATAATCGGTAGTAATCGTAACAACATCTTCTCTTTTGCTACAAGAGGAGAGTATGCCAATGGCCAATATGCTTAATAATATATTTTTCATAAGTTAACGTTTGAAAGAATTTGAAAATACAATCGATAAGTTCATAATAACAAGTTTTGGATTCGCATTTCGCTCCAAATGATAGTGCGCATCGCTGATTTTTTCAGCTAAACGATCAATTACTATTGTGTTTAAGGTCTGGCTAAACTTATTTACAAAATCTCTTTCATTTCCAGTCATGCGCAAGAGCTCTTCTTCCCCTTGTGTGGCTACTAAAGACTCTCGCAAGATCTCGAGCGAATAAAGGAGTAGCGATTTTTGTGCAGATTTCGATAGCGCTGCAAATTTTTCTGAGAAGGCACTTAGTTCTATAAAATTATGAGCAAAGCAGCTTCGCATCCAGTCAATAAGCAGGGCATGAAGGTTAATATCTGCTTCTCGATGAATTTGTAATGCTGCCCGCAAGCTACCTTCGGCCAAATGTGCTAGCTGGTTCGCCTTTTCGAGATCGATTTGGTGCTCCGTAGTGAGGATGTGTGTAAGCTCATCATCATTAAATGGAGGTATCCGTACTAATTGTGTTCTAGAGAGAATAGTTTTAAGCAAACGCTCTCTTTGGGGCGATACCAGTAGAAAGACTGTGTTGGCAGAAGGCTCTTCTAATATTTTTAATATGCCGTTGGCTGCTGCGGGATGCATAAGTTCAGGCATCCATACAATCATCACCTTATACCGACCCTCAAAAGCTTTTAAAGAGAGGGCGTCAATCATTTCACGACTCTCTTGTCGAGAAATATTAAGTTGCTTATTCTCACCACCAAAGGCATGCGCCCAGTCTACGCTGCTACCATAAGGGTTTTCCAACAGAAAGCTGCGCCAAATGGGTAGGTAAGATTTACTGACCACGTCTTTGCCCGTAATTTTTTCCGTTGATGTTACCGGAAAGACAAAATGAATGTCCGGATGAATGTATTTAAGGCTTTTTGAGCACGAAGCACAAACGCCACAGGCATCAGAATCTCCAGGATTTTCACAATTAATATAGGTTGAGAAAGCTAGCGCCATTGGTAGTAACGCGGAGCCTTCGATCCCACTAAATAACTGGGCGTGGGCAACATGATTGCGCTTCACACTCGATATTAAATGCTTTTTAGTAGCCTCTAAGCCATGAATATTTGCAAATAACATAGGCGCTTATTTATCCCAATTTCGATGTGGCTTCGTAATTTCAAACACATGATCTAAAATACCTTCTTCTATTTCGTCATACTGTTTATTTCTACGAGCCATAGAAACTTGAGCCATTTCTTTAACCTTACGTGGGAGGAAAGTGCTAAGACCGTTAAATCCTCCCCACGAAAAAGAAGGAATAAATGTGCGTGGGAATCCGGCGCCAAATATATTCGCTGCTACACCAACTACGGTGCCGGTATTAAAGGTTGTTCCAATACCAGTTTTGGTATGATCTGCCATCATTAGGCCACAGAACTGTTCGCCGGTGTCGATAAAGCCATTTTTGGCGTAGTCCCAAATTTTAACTTTTGCGTAATTGTTTTTTAAATTCGAGACTATGGTTCCAGCGCCGATATTACACCATTCTCCTAGAACCGAATTACCTAAAAAGCCATCGTGCCCTTTGTTGGAGTTGGCAAAGATTACCGAATTGCTTACTTCACCACCAACTTTACAGAATGGGCCAATGGAAATATCGCCTCGCATCTGTGCATGGCCATTAACTACAGATTCTTCTCCGAGCGCAAAGGGTCCAGTAATTGTGGCACCAGGCTGAACTTTAGAGTTTTTCCCTAAATAGATCGGCCCGTTTTCAGCATCGAGTATTGCCGCTTTAATTTCTACCCCTTTTTCTAGAAACACATTATGCTGACCATAAATGATACTATGCTTATCGTTAATAGGTTCTGAGGTTCTGCCTGCCGTGATCTGTTCAAAATCTATTTGAATTTGCTTACCCGTTTCTTTGAAGATTTTCCAGACACGATCTAAATAGGTAATGTCTCCATCAAAAGGTCGGCTAGAAAACTCACTGAGCTCAGCAAGTTCAATCTTATTATCGGTTCGAGCAGCGATAATGATATTATCGAGAATCAACTTTTCCCCTGTACTAAGTAACTTAATGGCTTTAATTAATGCAGTCGTTGGTGTAACAGCTCCATTGATTAATGTTAGGCCTTCCCAACTTGGTGGGCCAATAAATTTGTCTTGTAAATAAGGTTCTGTAATAAAGCTTGCCGATGACTTAAGCTGTTGTTCCCATTTCTCTGCCAAAGTCAATATTCCCCAGCGAATACCAGCTACGGGTCGGGTAAAAGTGAAGGGCAACAATTGCTCCTTTACATTTGGCGCATCAAAGAGGGCGAACTTCATGGTACTAAAATAAAAAAGTCTCCGGCAAACTAATCCCGGAGACTTCTAAATAGTTTTTTTAAAGCTTATTTATTCTTGTAGCGCTTGTTAAATTTCTCAACTCTACCTGCAGTATCAACAAAAATCTTCTTACCTGTATAGAAAGGATGAGAATCAGCTGTAACTTCAAGTTTAATGAGCGGATATTCATTTCCATCTTCCCATTTAACGGTTTCACTGGAAGTCATTGTAGATTTGGTCATGAATTTAAAATCAGTTTGCAAATCCTGAAAAACTACTTCTTTATACTCCGGATGTATTTCCTTCTTCATAATTCTATTCTTTATAGCCAAAAACGGCGCTTTCTCATAAGGGAGCACAAAGTTAGCTATTTAGAACATATCTTCAAATATTTTAGCTTTAATTTGATGATATTATTGATTTTCAAACTAAAGTTAAGCATTTAGACTGCCTTAATGAGATATAGCAGAGTCCTTTTCATACTATTTTTTGCTCCAATTATTGGATTTGGGCAAGGAACAAATGCCCCTCTAAACAAGGATTACTATCATTTGATTGACAGACTAGAAATTAGAGGTGGAAAATTTGCACCTAATCACCACAGTGCAGTAAAGCCCTATTCTCGAACAGCCATAGGATCTTTTTTAGATTCTTTAGCAGACGAAAATAGATCGCTAAGTAAATCAAGTGAGTTCAATCGTAGTTATTTGGCTAATGATAATTGGGAGTGGACGAGTACACATGATAATCTGAACCCGAAGCCGATCTGGAATACGGTTTATAAATATAAATCGGATTTTTTATATGGTGCCGATAAAAAAGATGCCATACAAATTCATGTGAACCCAGTGCTTCATTTAAGTATTGGCGGTGAAACCGCAGACAGTCGTTATACCTATATTAACACAAGAGGGATACAAATTAGAGGTATGATTGACGAGAAGGTTGGTTTCTATACCTTTCTTGGCGAGAACCAAATGCGGAGTCCGCTTTATGTTAGAGATTGGGTAGGCCAGTACAAGGTTATCCCAGGCGAAGGTTTTAGAAAATCCTTTGGAGATCAGGGCTATGACTTTTTCACAGCTATGGGCTATATCAGTTTTAATGCAACGAAGCATATTAATTTTCAATTTGGTCACGACCGTCAGTTTTGGGGCGATGGCTACCGCTCCCTTATTTGGTCGGATTTTAGCCCTCCAATGCTATTTCTAAAAATCAATACGAATGTTTGGCGTTTAAATTATACAAACCTGTTCACTCAGGTTTTTGCCGACGCTTACGGCTATTCGGGTGGTTCAATAGGAAACACCCAGTTTCCTAAAAAGTATATTGTTTCGCACAGGTTGAGTTTTAATATTGGTAAAAATGTAAATCTTGGGGTGTTTGAATCCGTTATTTTCGGCCGGGAGGATTCCTTAGGGAATAGCCATTTTGAACTCGGTTATCTAAACCCAATAATTTTCTACCGATCTTTAGAACAACAATATGGTAGCCTCGACAACGCCTTGCTGGGAATAGATGCAAAGTGGAATTTTCTTCAGCACTTCTCACTTTACGGCCAGCTTGTTTTGGACGAGCTCAAGGTTGATGAGTTTATAAATAACAAAGGCTGGTGGGGCAATAAGTTTGCTTACCAGGTGGGGCTAAAATATATTGATGTTTTTAACGTCAATAATCTGGATGTTCAACTAGAGTATAACTCCGCACGGCCTTATACCTATACCCATAGTACTATCTATTCAAATTATGCCAACTACAGACAACCTATGGCACACCCTCTTGGGGCAAACTTTAAAGAGTTCATTTCTATTGTTCGCTACCAGCCGATCCCAAAATTATCGTTGGCTGGCAAACTAATATTAGCTAATTATGGACTCGATGATGGTACAAATAATTACGGTAAAGAAATTTTGAAAGACTATAATACACGAAATAGTGATGAGGGTAACTTTACAGGACAGGGCATTGCGACCGACCTTGTCTTCTTTGACCTTACTGCCAGTTATATGATTTGGCATAATACTTTCTTCGATGCAAAGCTTATTTATCGCAACCAGAATAGTGTTGATGCGCAGTTCGATCAGAAATCTACCATTTACAATGTCTCTTTACGTTGGAATATAGCACAGCGTTTACAGGAGTTTTAATCAATAAGCCAGTAGCTTTGCAGCGGAGTTTTTAATATGAATACTTATTTAAGAGTTTTATCTTATGCCAGAGGCCTAGGTTGGTACATTCCACAGTATGTGGTTACAGCGCTTTTCTATGTCGTTTTTAGCGTAGTTAATATTGCTCTGCTTGGGCCAATGCTTGATGTGCTTTTCATTAAAGATGCAGTAGAGTTAACGAGTATTGATAAGCCAGAATTTACTTTAGACCCCAATTATTTTCTTGATATTTTCAATTATTACTTCAATACCTACCTTGCCAGTAAAGGGGCCTTTGGTGCGTTGGTTTTTGTTGCTATTGCCATAATCATCACTTCCTTTTTCTCAAATTTATTTCGATTTCTAGCATCTTTATTATTAGCGATCATTCGTGTGAATGTTGTGCGTAATTTAAGGAATGATGTCTTTGGTAAAACATTGGGTCTTGATATAGGATACTTCACAACAGAAAGAAAAGGCGATATAGTATTAAAAATGACCAGCGATGTGCAGCAGATAGAAGGCGCAACACAGGATTCTCTAAAGATTATTCTACTCGATCCGGCCTTGGTAATAGGGTACTTTATTGCACTCTTTTCTATATCACCCATGCTAACCCTCTATTCGCTTATTTTATTGCCAATATCAGGGGGCTTAATAGCAGGAATTGCGAAAAAACTAAAGAATGCTGCAGCTAATACCCAAAATACGCTGGGCTCCATCGCAAATCAAATCAACGAAGCAATAGGTGGCATTCGCTTAATTAAGGCGTTTTCGGCCAACAACTATATTCTTAGAAAATTTCACAAAGAGGTTGATAACTATTCTAAGTTGTCGATCAACATGTCTATGAAATACGACATGGCTGGTCCGGTATCTGAATTTCTTGGAATTATTGTAGTCGCCGGGTTATTACTTTTGGGAGGATCCATGGTACTAGATTCCGAATCCGGACTAAGTGCCCCTTCTTTTATAACGTTTATAATTTTATTCAGTAGAGTGTTGCAACCCGCAAAATCAATATCTACCTCAATGTCTAACATTCAGCGAGCTCTTGCAAGTGCCGAAAGAATATTTGCGGTAACGGACATCAAACCTAAAATCATTGACAAGCCTGATGCTGTTAATAAGGCTACCTTTGACTCAAGTATTAAGTTTGAAAAAATTTCGTTCGCTTATGAAAACGAACCAGTTTTAAGCGACATTAACTTTACGCTTGAAAAAGGTAAAACAGTTGCCTTGGTTGGAATGTCTGGTGGTGGTAAATCAACGATTGCCGACCTTATCCCGCGCTTTTACGACCCTAGCGAAGGCCAAATTACCATTGATGGCATTCCTCTGCCCAATTGTAAGATAGAGTCGGTACGCAAGCATATGGGCATTGTTACGCAACAATCGATCCTGTTCAATGACTCGGTTTTCAATAATATTGCTTTTGGCCAGGAAAACGCTTCTGAAGAGGAAGTAATTAAGGCTGCCAAAATCGCCAATGCGCATCAGTTCATTATCGAAATGGAAGATGGGTATAACTCCTCCGTCGGAGAAGATGGGGCTAAGCTATCCGGGGGTCAACGTCAGCGGATTAGTATTGCAAGAGCAATTTTAGCAAACCCGCCAATACTTATCTTAGATGAGGCCACGTCCGCGTTAGATTCTCACTCAGAAATGCTTGTGCAGGAAGCAATTACAAAGCTTATGGAGAATCGAACATCGTTGGTGATTGCACACCGCTTAAGCACAATACAGCACGCCGACGAAATTTTGGTCATAGAAAGAGGTCAGATTGTTGAAAGGGGCACCCATGATGAGTTGATTGATCGTAAGGGCGTTTATCAGTCACTACGCGAAATGCAGAATATTCACTAGTTTTTTCTGCTTCTTTCCATTACAAGAAGTTTTGGTATCATTTTTAACTGCTTTCCGCAGTCTTCTAAAGAAGTTCAGTACTTTTATTTCAGATAAAGAATTGGAGATCATATGAGTTTTAAAAAAATATCGATTTTAGGCGGAGGTAATTTGGGTGCCTCAATTACAAAAGGAATGCTTAAGTCAGGCTACACGGACCCGAAAAGTATTACCGTAACACGCCGGCGTATTCATCTCCTTCAAGAGTTTGCTGATTTGGGTGTTAATATTACCATGGATAATGCGTCGGCTGTTAAAGGAGCCGATTTGGTAATTCTTGCTGTAAAACCACACCAGATAAGTGATCTTCTCGATGAAATTTCCTCCGAGGTTATCGCCTCAGGTCCGGTGGTTGCGTCGGTTATAACGGGGGTGGAAAGTTCATTAATTAGCACAAAGCTACCCGGCATTGACGTTGTGCGCGCCATGCCGAATACAGCTATTGCTCTCGGCGAGTCAATGACTTGTGTTTCTGGCCAAGGGAGTTCACTGGAGGAAGTTCGCGAGTTTTTTGATCATTTTGGTAAGTCTATTGTGATAAACGAAGAATTAATGGGAGCAGCTACCGTGATTGGGGCCTGCGGAATCGCTTTTGCACTTAGGTTTATGCGCTCTATGGCACAAGGAGGAATTGAGATAGGGTTTGGCGCTGAGGTTTCTCAGCTCATAACTGCGCAAACAATAAAAGGAGCGACACAACTTATTTTAGAAAGTAATAATCATCCCGAAAAGGAAATCGATAGAGTTACCACACCTATGGGCGTTACCATTTCTGGATTAAATGAGATGGAACATCAGGGGTTTAGCTCTGCCGTAATAAAAGGCCTGCTTACTTCCTATAATAAGCTTGATTCACTGTAGTCATTATTCTATTTCATCGTCTTACCGTACCGTTTAACAAGTATTAGCTTGTTCGTTGTTTTAAATACTCTAAATTCAACATAGAATAATAGTTTATGGTATGAGAAAAGCAATACAGTTATCTTTTTTAACTATCGTCCTACTCGCTTGTTCTGATGTTCAAGACGATGGGGTTGAGTTGTTAGGTTTACAGGAACCAGTAGAAATCATTCGAGATCAATGGGGTATTAACCATATTTATGCGCAAAATCAGCATGATTTATTTTATGCTCAAGGTTATGCTGCTGCACGAGATCGGCTTTTTCAGTTTGAGATTTGGCGGAGGCAGGCAACGGGTACTGTAGCAGAAATTCTGGGTGAAAGAGAACTAAAACGTGATATAGGTACTCGACTCTTTAAGTTTAGAGGTGATATGAACGAGGAGTTGAACTATTATCATGATGAAGGCGAAGAAATCGTATCGGCCTATGTTGATGGCGTTAATGCTTATATCGCAGAAGCTATTGAAAAAAACAATTTGCCATTGGAGTTCGAATTATTGGGGATTGTACCACAGAATTGGACGCCTGAAGTCGTAATTTCTAGACATCAGGGCCTATTAGGGAATATCACTCAAGAATTAAATTATGGTCGTGCTGTTGCAAAAATTGGTGCCGATGATTTGAAGGAACTGGTTTGGTTTCACCCGAAAGAACCTCAACTCGAATTGGACCCGTCTATAAAGGGAGAATTATTAGATGATAATATACTAGAGTTGTACCGAGCATATCGTCGTTCGGTTCGCTTTTCGGAAGAAGATCTTACAGCTACGGCAATCGCAGATCGAAAGAAGCTCACAGAATCTGAACTATTGATGACCTCGAACGATGAGCCAGCTGAACATTATCTTAATTTAGGCAGCAATAACTGGATTGTTTCGGGCGATAAAACGGCGTCTGGTCATACGGTTATGGCGAATGATCCGCATCGATCGATTGCCGTTCCTTCATTACGGTACATGGCTCATTTAGTCGCCCCGGGTTGGAATGTAATAGGAGGAGGTGAGCCTGAAATACCGGGAATATCAATCGGGCATAATGAGTTTGGTGCCTGGGGTCTTACGGTTTTTAGAACAGACGGCGAAGATCTCTATGTTTATGACCTTAACCCAGAAAACCTCAATCAATATAATTTTAAGGGAGAGTGGCAGGACATGGAAGTAATAAAAGAAGCTATCCCTTTAAAAAATAGCACTGACACACTCGTTGAGCTTCGCTATACCCGCCATGGTCCAGTAACCTATATCGATTCCGTTAATAATAAAGCTTACGCTGTTCGTTGTGCTTGGTTAGAGCCAGGTGGAGCCCCTTATTTGGCTTCGCTGCGAATGGATCAGGCTACCACCTGGGATGAGTTTAGAGCAGCGTGCGCTTACAGTAATATTCCAGGTGAAAACATGATATGGGCTGGGAAAGATGGCACTATAGGATGGCAAGCCGTTGGAATAGCACCTATTAGAAATAACCATAGTGGTCTTGTTCCCGTACCGGGCGACGGACGCTATGAATGGGATGGTTATCTGCCAATTCTTGATAAACCAAATATGGTAAACCCGGCATCGGGATACTTTGCTACGGCGAATCAGAATGTTACACCAGAAGAGTACCAGCATTGGAGTGCTATTGGGTTTAATTGGAGTGATCCTTATCGTGGCGATCGTGTTTCGGAAGTGCTCGCTCAGGAAGGTCCCTTAACGATTAGCATGATGGAGTCTCTACAAACGGATTATCTATCTATTCCTGCCAGAACGCTTATCCCTTATTTGGAGGGGATCGACATTCCTGAAAAGTTTGCTCGAGAAGCCTTGGCTAAATTAGGGGATTGGGATTTTATTCTTACCCCATCTTCGGTTGCTGCGGCAATTTATGTTGAATGGGAGAATGAGATTAGACGCGAAGCTGTAAGAAAATTTGTTCCGGATGAAGTTCGAGGTTTGTTTGGTGTACAACTAACAAGAATTATTGAATGGATTGAAAATCCAGCCTTAAAGTTTGGCAATCCTACATCTCGTGATGAGTTTTTAACAGGTACTTTTACAACAGCAATAAGCAAACTTACTGAGCGGCTTGGCTCGGATATGGATTATTGGCAATATGGCCAAGCAAAAAATAAGCATATAAAACTAAATCATGCCCTAGGCCGTATTGTTGGCGACTCATTAGGCGATATTCTAAATGTAGGACCAGCTCCGCGTGGAGGCAATGCTACAACTCCCGGCTCCACAGGATCTAATTATAATCAATCAAGCGGAGCAAGTTTTAGACTAATTGTTGATACAGGAGATTGGGATAGCGCCGTGGGCACAAACACTCCTGGCCAATCGGGTGATCCAACATCCCCATATTATAAAAACTTGTTTGCAACATGGGCGGCCGATGAGTATTTTCCAGTACTCTATTCCAAAGAAAAAATCCAAGGAGCAGCAGCTGAGAAAACAATGCTGTTCCCTGCAAAGAATTAGTGTTTATATAACCCAAAAAATAACATAATTGGGTGTGATAGATTTGTAATTTGAGTCATGGAGTAGTTTCTTTGTTCAACCATGTAATACGGTGATTTAACGCACTTAATCCGCTATACTATAAGTGTATCTTAGGCCTGTAAGAATATCATCTTTTACCTTGGAATAATGAATCCACATTACGGAAAACACTTTGTAGCCATCATCGGAGGTTCGGTGGCCGGATCAGAAGCAGCAATTCTCCTAGCAGAAAAAGGGCATCGCGCAATTGTATTTGATCAAAAAATGCTGCCTTACGGAAAAATTGAAGACGGTTTACCCAACTGGCATGTTGGCTTGCGGGATAAAGAGGAAGCGGCCATCGATAAGCGCATGACTCATCCTAATATTCGATTTGTTCCCGGCTTCACTTTAGGAAATGATGCTCGGATAGAAGACCTAATTAATCAGTGGGGTTTTTCGGCGGTTATTGTAGCCATTGGCGCCTGGCATGACAGAAAAATTGAGGTTGATGGCGTCGATAAATATTTTAATCAAGGCATAATTAAGCAAAATGATTTGGTGTATTGGTTTAATCATAAGCACGAGCCAAACTATACTGGTCCAAAGTATAAGCTGAAAAATAATACCGCTATTGTGGGAGGAGGTTTGGCTTCCTTAGACATGGCCAAGGTGGTTATGATTGAACTTGTACAAAAAGCTTTAAAAGAAGAGAAAGGCATAGAAGTAGACATGTTCACAATCGAAAAGCGAGGGCCGAATAAAATTTTGGAAGAGCACCAGACCAGTTTAGAAGAATTGAATATCGAACCTTGCACCTTGTTTTATAGACGTGACGCAGCTGATATGCCACTGTATCCAAGGAAGAAGGATACTCCAGAAGGTATAGCTCAAGCCAGAAAAGTTTCGCAACGCCTTCTTGAAAACTATGCTGAGAAGTACCTTTTTAAGTTTGAGCCCCGTTGCGTTCCTAAAAAAGTTCTTGAAAAGTCAGGTATGTTTAATGGTATTCGTTTTCAGCGATTAGATATTCAGAATGGCAGACTAGTAGAAATAGCCGGTGATGAATTCGATTTTACAACCGAAATGCTAATATCCTCAATTGGGAGTTTACCAAAAGAAACACCCAGCTTACCGATTGTACGCAACTATTTAAAAACTACCGGAACACAAGGGTTTCAAGTAGAAGGGTTCGATAATGTCTTTGCCGTTGGCAACGTTGTAACAGGGAGGGGAAACATTCTTGAGTCTCGTAAACATGGCAGAGAAATTACCGATATAATAATTGATGAGCATTTGGGAACAATAGACCCTATGGAGGCCAAATATGAAAATATCTTTAGAAATATTGAATCAGATGTAATTGACAAAATGAACGATATCAATACTAGCTTGGCCGAGGCTAAGCTTCCAGATGACGAAAAAGTGGAATATATCCTTAACGCAACCAAAGACCTCCAGAAGCGAGTTGGCTATAATGGAGATTACAGTGTGTGGGTCAGCCAAAATAGACCGCCACGGTTAGAAAACATAGTTAAATAATGCTACTCTTCAGGCATTAATACAATCTGTACATAATTCTCCAGATCAAGATACTCGTTCGCTGCCGCTTTTATGTTTTCGGGCGTTAATGCTTCAATCATTTTTTCATATTCAAAAAAGCTATCGAGGCTATTTTGGTACTGGTAGTACGCACTAATTTGTCCTAGCCAATAGCCATTCTTTTTAAGTCCTTCTTCTCTGTCTCTACGTTGTGTTTCTTTTATCTTATTGAGGTCTTCATCCGTTACACCATTGGTTTTTATTGCTTCAACCTCGGCCATTGTTGCGGCTATTAGGTCTTCGACATTTTCCGGTGCACAAGGAAAACTAATGCGCATGCTATAGGATTCATATGGGAATTTAGAAGAGGAACCATTGGCACCTACCCCATAAACACCACTTTTGTCTTCCCTGAGGATTTCAACAAGCTTAATTGAGAGTAGGTCGCCTAAAGAGCTCAGGTGATAATTTGAAGTTTTATCGTATGACTTTGTGCCAGTGAAAGTAATATTAACGACACTTTTTTGATCAGTACCCTTGTTTACAACCTTATTTACAACACCTTTTGGAGGGCGTATGCCCAAATCCTTCCAGCTCTCATCACTATTGGTTGCAGGTAAACTACCTAGGTATAACGCTAGCTTGGGTTTAATTTCTTCAATATCAAAATTGCCTACAAGGAAAAAGGTGAAATCTCCTGCATCGGCAAACCGCTCTTTATAAATACTAAGTGCCTTATCGAGCTCTATTTTGTCAATGTCCTCAGCAGTAGGGAAACCACCACCTCTCGGATGATCCTGACTCATAATACGACTAACCTGATCAGCAAAATAATACTGAGGGTTAGACATTATATTTTGCATGATCATCTTGTTTCGCGTTTTAAACGACACGAAAGCTGAAGAATCTCGCCTCACTTCCGTGAAATGTAGGTAAACGAGCTGAAGCATGGACTCTAGATCCTTAGGAGCACAATTTCCTCTAAAGCCTTCACTTAAAGTGCTGATATAGGGGGCCACGGCCACTGTCTTTCCGGCGAGTAATTTTTGCAAGTTAACAGCAGAAAAGGATGATATTCCACTTACACTAACAACATCAGAGGCATAATCCGCAGAGTAGGCATCATCATTTGAATAAAGGCTTGTTCCGCCGGGGCTATAGGCAGAAATTAATATTTCGTCGTTTTTAAACTCAGTGGGCTTAAGAACCACCTTGAGGCCGTTGGACAGGGTTAACTCGGTGATATCAAGATTGTCAATATACTTCGTGGAGGAAACAGCACCGGCCTTTGGTAAGGAGGTCATGAGCTCAGAGCCCATTTCTTCTTCCGCATATGGAGCGATTTCTAGATTTTCTGCTTCCGCCAGCATTGCCAGCACCTCTTCTTTAGTAGGTTGGGTTACACCCTCTTTGTCTGGTCCGGTTATGATCACTACTCTGTTTTCATCTGTTATCCACTGGCTCGCCAGCTCATTGATTTCTTCCAGGGTTATCGATGGCAAGAGCGACTTAACCGAATTGTACTCATAGTCGATTCCTGGGATTGGTTCGTTTTCCAGGAAATTATTTACATACTCTTGTACGTATCGCTCCGACTCTGTTTTATCTTTTTCTTTGAATGCCTGATCGTAAGCGTTAAGAATCACTTTTTTGTATCGATCTAGTTCAGACTGTGTAAAACCATACTTGAGCACACGCTCATTTTCTTCAATGAGTGATTTTAGTCCTTTCTCAATACCGGTTTCACCAACAGCAGCAAAAGAGGTATAGCTACTTTTTGCTCGTACTAGGCCAGAGAAGCTACTGCTACCAAAGAAAAATGGAGGATCGGCCGATTGAGTTAATTCCTGTAGACGCTCGTTGAGCATTCCATTATAAAGCTGATAGGTTAAATCACGTCGATAGTCATTAAGGGTTTCGGTGTTAACATTTTCTGCTTTGTAAATTAACCTTATGAGGGTAAACGAAGCTTCTTTATCTTTTGCCGTAGCCACTAAGGTTTCCTCATGATTAGGTACGTTATAGATTGTTCGCTCGCGCTGTGATTTTGGGTTTTTTAGTTTGCCAAAACGCTTTTTTATACGCGCTTCCATTTCATCGACATCAATATCACCAACAGCAACAATAGACATCAGGTTAGGTCGATACCAATCATTATAAAATCGTTGAATCGCATCGTACGAAGCGCCTTCAATTATTTCTTTTTTACCTATAGGAAGTCGTGCTGCGTAGCGAGAGTTTTTAAATAAGGTTGGGAAGTACTGATCGCTCATGCGCTGATCTGCCCCTTGGCCTAATCGCCATTCTTCAATAACCACGCCGCGTTCTTTATCAATTTCTTCCGGGTCGAAAGTTACATTATGTGCCCAGTCTTCGAGTATCTGCATTCCTTTCTCTAAGGTTTCCTCATTGTCAGTCGGTATAGGTAGAATATATACTGTTTCGTCGAAGCTTGTATATGCATTTAAATCAGCTCCAAACTCTACACCTATAGATTGAAGGAAGCTGACAATTTCATTTTTCTCAAAATTCTTAGTCCCATTAAAAGCCATGTGCTCAACAAAATGAGCCACACCCTGTTGGTCATCATCTTCTAGCAGTGACCCTGCATTTACAACCAACCTCATTTCTACTCTATCCTCGGGCTTATTATTATTTCTGATATAATAGGTTAATCCATTTTTTAAAGTGCCTATTCTTACATTTTCGTCAACGGGTAACGGATTATTAAGATCACCAGAAATAGTTATTTCCTGGGCATAGAGACTTTGGAAAGACAGAAAAAGTGCAACTAGATATGTAATTCGAGAGTTCATTCGTAAATGGTTTGATTTGTTACTAAAATAGTGATAAAACAGAGGTTTATTGTAGGTTTTAGAGTTCTTATATACTTAGATGGTATAACCGCCATCGGCTGTATAGACTCCTCCTGTGCAGAAGTCGCCTGCCTCAGAAGATAATAGTAAGGCTAGCCCGGCAATAGTTTCTGGTTCAGCAAGGGTTTTTAAGGGCTGCTGGTACATAACAGTTTTCAATATTTTCTCGTCAGTCCAGAGGGCTTCACTAAATTTAGTTTTTATAAGTCCAGGGCAGATAACATTTACTCGAATTGAATCTCTACCCCATTCCTTAGCCATAACTTTGGTCAACGAGATTAGTGCTGCTTTACTCACACTGTATATTCCTAGCATGGGCTCAGGCGAAATTCCACCTATACTACTAATATTAATTACGGAACCTCCCCCTCTTTTTTTCATTTCGGGATAAACCTTTTTTGCAAGATCGAAAGGCCCCTTAAGATTTACATTCATTATTTTATCGAAAGCCTCAGAGTCTGTTTCGTTAATCGGACCGAAGACGGGGTTGATCGCCGCATTATTAACAAGGATATCTATTGCCCCATAATGAGCAATGGTTTTTTGAACAAGGCTATCATGGTCATTTTCATTTCCAATTTTCGCAGCAATAGCGAATGCTTGTAATCCTAGATCTTCAAAATCCTTAACAATTTCATCAAGGCTTTCCTGATTCCGACTACTAAGAACTACCTTGGCTCCTGCTTCTGCCAGACCTAGGGCAATGGCCTTACCAATTCCTTTACTCGCGCCGGTAACAATAGCTACTTTGCCAGTTAAACTAAACTTGTCTTTAATACTCATATGAAATGCTTTGGGCTTCTTTTAGATCAATTATAATAATACATAGAAATTGAATAAGTTTTGATTCAAAGTTGGGTCGGTTCTAAAAAATGCCTATTTTGACCTTTTATTATCATTTGCGATGAAAAAACTGAACAAAGTGTTCTGGATAAGCTTTGGAATCTATTCGATTCTTACTGTTATAGAGGCACTGGTTATTGAAAGGAATGAAAATAATCTTGGTTTTTTGATCAATATGAAAGGGTATATCCCTTTGATAAAATACTATACTTTAGTTGGGCTTGCTTTTTTTGTAATTGCACTTATCTCTATGCTGCGAAGTAACCATCGTTACTCCAAAGCAATTAAGGATCATGACTTAGAGAAGAAAGAGTTAAAGGCAAAATTGTTGGATTTGCAGAAAAACCAAAAATCTCTTTCAGAAGATCCTCCTCAGGATACTGGTGCGCCCAAAAATGAAGAATAGAAATGATTGCCAAAACTTATGGGAGTGCTGTTTATGGTGTTGACGCCAAGCTAATTACTATCGAAGTCAGTATAGGAAGCGGACTTAAGGTACATATGAGTGGCCTGCCTGATAGTGCTGTGAAAGAAAGTGCTCACCGGGTAGAATCGGCTATTAAGAATATAGGTTTAAAAATGCCAAGACAAAAGGTTGTAGTTAACCTTGCTCCGGCCGATATCCGAAAGGAAGGAACCGCTTTTGATTTACCTATTGCTATCTGTGTAATTATGGCTTCGGAACAGGTAGAAATCCCGAACCTTGACGAGTTCATGATAATGGGAGAGTTGGCTTTGGATGGTATGTTACGACCAATAAAGGGTGTTCTGCCTATTGCCATCGAGGCTCGAAATAATGGCTTAAAAGGTATAATCTTGCCCGAGGAGAATTGCTCTGAAGCGGCGATTGTTAATAATTTAGACGTTATTGGAGTTAAAGCGCTTAGCGAAGCGATTGAGTACTTAACTGGTGATTTAAGTATTGAGCCAACCCTGGTTGACACGCGGGATGTGTTTCAACATCACCTCAATAATTATGAAGTTGATTTTGCGGATGTTCAAGGCCAGGAAAACATTAAGAGAGCGTTTGAAATTGCCGCGGCAGGGGGACATAATGTAATCATGATAGGTCCGCCAGGTGCAGGAAAGACGATGTTAGCCAAAAGGTTACCTACAATTTTACCTCCTTTAACACTTTTTGAGGCTTTAGAAACCACCAAGGTTCATTCGGTTGCAGGAAAACTTGGTAGTAATAGCACTTTAATGACACAACGACCGTACAGGTCGCCACACCATACGATTTCTGATGTAGCATTAGTTGGTGGTGGAGGAAATCCGCAGCCAGGAGAAATATCGCTAGCAAATAACGGCGTGCTTTTTCTTGATGAATTGCCTGAGTTTAAACGATCTGTTTTAGAAGTGATGCGACAACCCATGGAGGAACGCAGAGTAACAATTTCCAGGGCAAAAGTATCTTTAGATTACCCAGCTAATTTTATGCTTATTGCAAGTATGAACCCTTGCCCATGCGGGTATTATAACCACCCCGATAAGGAGTGTGTTTGTGCGCCAGGCGTGGTTCAACGTTATTTGAACAAAGTAAGCGGCCCTCTTCTCGATCGGATAGACTTACATGTAGAAGTTACTCCGGTCTCTTTTGATCAAATTGCTGATAATAGAAAAACGGAAAGCAGTACCGCGATTCGAGAACGTGTTGTAATAGCGCGAGAAGCACAACAAAAACGATTTCTGGAAAACAAATCGATATACTCTAATGCTATGATGCCAGCGCAAATGGTGCGGGACATCTGTGAAATAAATAATGCCGGTCGAACCCTGCTTAAAACGGCCATGGAAAAACTAGGCTTATCTGCCAGAGCATACGATAGAATCTTAAAGGTTTCAAGAACCATTGCAGATTTGGGCGGGTCAGAAGAAATCAAGATTGAGCATCTTGCAGAAGCTATTCAGTATCGCAGCCTCGACCGTGAGAATTGGGCGGAAGCTTAACCCGTAGTAGAAAGTGGAAAATACAAGAGAAAAGGGTACCAAAGGAGAGAATCTGGCAGTTCATTTTCTTCTAGCCAAGGGCTATTCTGTTTTAGAGCAAAACTATCGCAGCGGACGATCTGAAATTGACATAATTGCTCGCAAGGGAGATATTATGGTATTTGTTGAGGTAAAAACTCGGAAAAACAATAAATATGGCTATCCAGAAGCGTTTCTTAGCGAGGCACAGAAGGAACGAATACATTATGCCGCGGAGGATTATATGACTCAAAAAGAATTGCATGGAAACTTTCGTTTCGATATTATCGCGATAATATCAGGTGCCGGTGCGCCGGAGATCGACCATTTTGAGGACGCTTTTTAGTAAAATTAATGTAACTTCACTCTATGGGGCTAGCGAAACGCTTTTTTAAATTGTCTATTCATGATAAGTGCAGAGTACTTTATCTCGACGGAGAATTTTTGATGGCTATTCGTTATTATGGGCATAAGGTCAACTTGTATAAATTAGAGGATAAACTCATTGAAGTGTTTTATGATCATAAGGAAAATAAGATCACGGAAATTGCCTCCTTAGACTTCGGATCTAAAAGAATGAACTTCTACCTCGATCAGGTTAAGATAGACTCTACGGTTCTACCCCATTAGGGTAAATAAACCTCTAATATTTTTGCAGTCTGTGTGGCAATAATGGTTAACTCTTTATGATTGGCGGGGATTAAGAAAGTATCGCCCGATTTATAATCAACGGTTCCGCTACTCGAGTTCAAAGACCCTTCTCCAGCAAGAACTATGAGTATTTTAAAGGTGTCTAAATCATTATAGTTTGCTTCATATTGGTCTTCAACCATCAACCGATTAGTTATAAAATATTGTGAGTTAACCAGGCTTGTTCGAGTCGCCGATCTGTCATATTCTGTCTTATAATTCTCGTAGAAATTATAATCAATGGCATCTAATGCTTCCTCTACATGCAATTCCCGTTCATTACCATCCTTATCAACTCGGTCAAAATCATAGATTCTATAGGTAAGATCTGATGTTTGCTGAATTTCAGCAATAACTATCCCCTTACCGATGGTGTGCACCCGCCCAGCAGGAAGATAGAACACATCGTCGGGCTTAACTTCTTCCTTATTGAGTAGCTCAGTAAGTTTTCCTTGCTGGAAGTAGGACATATACTCATCTTTATTAGTTGACCGATTAAAACCAGAGATTAAACTAGACCCCTTTTCGGCATCTACCACATACCACATTTCTGTTTTCCCAAAACTATTATGTCGTTCTTCCGCCAATTCATCATTAGGATGTACCTGAATCGAAAGGTCTTGGTTGGCATCTATAAATTTTATTAACAAAGGGAACTTGGTTCCAAATTTTTTATAGACGTGCTGGCCAAGTAGCTCGCCCCTAAATTGAGTACTTATTTCGGTCAATGATTTTCCTGCCAAAGGCCCATCAGCAACAATCGAAATGCTTCCTTGATAACCGGAGATTTCCCAGGATTCTGCAGCAATACCAGTTTCACCCACCGGTTTATTAAAAAGCTTTACAAGCTTTGTATCGCCCCATAGCTGTTCTGTGATGATTGGGTTAAATTTTAGTGGATACAATTCGTTCATTTACGCATGTATTTAAACGCATTAATCAAACCATTCGTCGAGGAGTCGTGATTCTTAATATCTTCTGGCTTATTTAACTCCGGTAGTATTTTATTAGCGAGTTGCTTTCCTAATTCAACACCCCATTGATCGAAGCTATTGATATTCCATATTATACCTTGCACAAAAATTTTATGCTCGTAAAGGGCGATTATACTACCAAGGGTTTTGGGAGTGATTTTTTTAACTAAAATCGAATTTGTTGGTCGATTGCCCTCGAAGGTTTTAAAGGGTACCAGCTTTTTAAGCGTTGTTTCATCTATACCAGCCGTGCGCATCTCATTTTCGGCTTCTTCGGCAGTCTTGCCTTTCATCAAAGCCTCCGTTTGCGCAAAGAAATTCGACATCAGTTTTGTATGGTGGTCACCTATGGGGTTATGGC
>CBDUMS010000057.1:0-23931 GCA_965368405.1 uncultured Cyclobacteriaceae bacterium | reverse complement strand
ATGGCGATTATTATGGCCATAGGATCTGTTATGAACCCCTTTGTTGGTCAGAATATAGGTGCGAATAAAGTAGATCGCGCCAAAGATGCACTGAATCAGGGAATGAGGTTTGCTATACTCTGGGGAGGTGGTAGCTTTATATTACTGTTTTTTATTGCTGAACCGGTGGCAAGCTTATTCAGTACTGAACAAGAAGTAATCGATAACATTGCCCTGTATTTACAAATTGTTCCGCTTGGATACGCCTTGCGCGGTGTGTTTGATATTATTGCCAATGTGCTTAATGTCTTACGTAAACCGCTCCTATCAGCAGGCTTAATTTTCACACAGATGATCTTGCTTATTGTGCCTTTGATTTATTTAGGCTCCTCGTTATATGGAATTCGCGGTATATTCTATGGTTTAGTCGTAGCAAATATCATCGCCGGAACTATCGCCTACTTTACCTTACGCTGGCAAATTAAAAATCCGATTACAGGCTCCTGAAAATACATACTAAGCTACCTGCTTGGCTTAAACTTATACGTTAATGCCCATATTTCGCATTAAAGCGCAAGCATTGAAACTGGTACAAATCCCTTCTTTTAATTTATAATCGAAGGAAATGTTTTCATCATTAATCGTACTCTCGAAGCTGAAGTTAGCAACACCTTCCAATTCGCTGGTTAGCTGCCCTAAAGCGATATCGTGAGTTGAAACAAAGCCAGTTACACCAAGCGAAATAAGCTGTCTAATAAGAGCCTCCGCTCCCTTATGACGATCTTCGGAATTTGTTCCTTTCAATATCTCATCCAAGAAGAACATTACATTTTTCTCCGAATCAACAGTGGTTAGTAGCTGCTTAATTCGGGTAAGCTCGGCATAAAAAGATGAGATGCTCTCGCTTAAGTCATCTTCGGTTCGCATAGAGGTAAAGATTTGATAATCATTGCTTAGCGTTAACGCTGAGGCGCAAACTGCACCGCCAATTTTTGCCATAATAATATTGGTGGCAATAGTTCTTAAAAAGGTGCTTTTCCCAGCCATATTCGGGCCGGTTAATAATACCAATTGCCCTCTTCCTTCGAGATTAAAATTGTTAGTAACTCGCTCCTCACGATTTAGTAATGGGTGTCCCAGGTTAGTACTCTGGAATTTGTAAGGTTGATCGACAATTTTTGGGTATACCCAGTCAGCCTCTGCAAAAGACAGACCAGCAAGCGAGATAATAACCTCTATCTCAGCAAATGTGGCGATCCACTGCTCTATTGTTTTTCCATTTTGAGTTTGCCATTTTTCCAGCCTAACGAGCCATTGAAGATCCAGTATTAAAGGGATATTTATTAATATATGTAAATCATTCGTTCGAGTCTGCAGATGATCGAGCAACGATCTCAATTCATTAATATCCTGTCGAGCACTTTGCCCATTTCTTGAAAAAGCTTTTATAAGACTCTGAAGGTACGACGACTCAAATTCATGATTATCGATCAGATCTAAATGATGAATGTAAGTTTTTAGTAAGCGAACACTTGCGCTTGTTTGCTCAACTACCTTCGAAGTATGTTTATGATAGGAGGCCAAGAAATAAGCATTAATCGCAACAAAAGGCAGACAGATATAGTAGGATAAATCGAAAAAAAATGCCGTCGATAAAGCTATCAAAAATAAACTGGGGAGAAGCCAGAGTAAGGTTTTGATTATCGGGCGATTTAGCAAAACTTTTGGACTATTTACCCAGTCAATGAATGCATTATAATCATTCTCCTCAGACTTAATATGCATTCCCAGAGCCCGATAGTTTTGAATAAAATTGGGGTGGGTAGTCATCTCTCTTACCGATTGCTGGTACTGGGGAAGGTCTTTAACGATAGCATCACCCAGTAATCTTTTTGCCAGGAGATCTTTGCCGGGAAAAGTAGAAGTTCTGTTTATTAAGGTAAAGAGAGAGGTATTACCAAAAATGTCGATATCACGGGCGTAGGGATGATCCTGACGTAAATATTCAGAACCATCACTTCCCTGCTCGAATTTACCATTTAGTCTATTGAGCTCATCTTTGTTTATACTAACAAGAAAATTTTGTTGATCTCGCTTGAAGACCGTGCGATTATATCGCTTTACCAGCAGAGCAAAAATGAATAGAAATATGGCCAGGGAGCCAAGTGCCCAAGAGAGCTCGCGGATATTGATTAGATAGACAAAGAGAATTATCTCACCAACAAATGCCAGAACTCTGTAAACAGCAAGGCTTTTCGAGTGCTTTGAGAACTTCTGATAAATTGATTCATGATCCGCAATGCCTTTTTTAAAAAAATGGGTACTGTCCATAAAGGTATAGTGTTCTAATTCGTTTAATTCTTACAGTTATAAATTAAAACTGAAGTTTTTGAGGTCCACATTTCCTCCAGTAAGGATTATGCCAATTTTTTTATTTTGAAAAAGGTTTTTATTCTTCCGAATTACTGCTAAAGTAACGGCGCATGATGGTTCAGTCACAATTTTCAACCTTTCCCAAATAAGATGCATAGAATCTAATATCTCCTCGTCATTTGCGAGTAAGATATCATCTACATTGCGACGAATAATATTGAGTGTACGTTCACTTAACGATGTTCTTAAACCATCTGCAATAGTATTCGGTGAAGTCATGGGTATTAATTTGTCTGAATAGAAAGATGCCCGGGCATCGGCAGCACCCTCTGGCTCTGCGCCGTACACCTTAATTTCAGGGAACTGGCTTTTGACCGCTAGCGAGGTTCCACTTATAAGGCCGCCTCCTCCCACAGGAGCAACGATCATATCAAGCCCGTCTACTTCATCGAGCAGCTCTTGCACTGCTGTTGATTGGCCACAGATGACTTGATGGTTATCATAGGGGTGTATCATGGTTGCGCCGGTTCGAGCTACCACTTCGAGTAGCGTGCTTTCTCTATCTTTCAATGTAGGCTCACACCAAATGATTTCGGCTCCATAATCGGCCACAGCAGCAGATTTAACTTTAGGAGCATTTGAAGGCATTACAATATATGCCCTTATATTGTTCATTTTAGCTGCTAATGCTAATGCCTGAGCGTGATTTCCCGAGGAATGTGTGGCAACACCTTTTGCTTTTTGTTCTTCGCTCAATTGCAGAATTGCATTGGTTGCCCCGCGAAACTTAAAGGCACCAACTTTTTGAAAATTTTCACATTTAAAATAGAGCGAACTACCTACCATTTCGTTGATAAGTTGGGAGTGCAATACGGGTGTTTGATGTACCAGGTCCTTTATTCTTTCTCTTGCCTCAACAAGTTCTTCTAGGGTAGGTATTGCTATTTCTTGCATGGTTTTTATCGAGGAGTTTACCTAACAAAAATAGCCAATATATCGTTGAACGATTACGCCTATTCCTGAAGCTGCTCAGGCTTCAGGAAACAAGTGCCTTAATCTTAATTTCCGTTTACAACATAGAACTACTGCTGACCATAACCGTTATCGAAATCCACTTGGCATAATTGGTATTCATCACATATTGTCTGCTCGATCTTCTTCCCCGACATCAATAAAAGCATAATCATAATTGATCCGTAGATTATTTTACTTATTCTATTCCTCATCTTTCACTTTTTTTGATAGTGCAAAGTTCTTGGCATTACAGCATGGATTTCTACCATAAAAACCTAATTTTAATGTATAGGTATTACACCTATCATAGCAGGGATTTGAGGAATACACCTGGTTAATTATGAAAATATTATTTATACAAACTGGTGGGACTATCGATAAAGATTACCCACATACTACCAGAGGTTGGGCGTTTGAATTTGGAGAGCCTGCGGTGGATCGGATCCTGCAAAAGCTTAATCCATCATTTGATTTTGAGGTGCTAACGGTTTGCCAGAAAGATAGCCTGGAGATAACTGACAGTGATAGAGAAGATATTAGACTAGCTGTTCAGGCTAATCAAGCTGATGCCTATATAATTACGCATGGCACGGATACCATGATAGAAACGGCTCAATATTTAAGCAAGGCAGATCTTTCTAAACGAATTGTACTAACAGGGGCTATGCTTCCTGAACGATTTAGTAATTCTGAAGCAGCTATTAATGTTGGAGCAGCAATTGGAGCAGCAAGCTTAATAGAGAGCGGTATTTACATTAGCATGCATGGTATCGTTAAGCCCTTTGATATGGTGAAACGAAACATGGAAACAGGGAAATACTATTGATTACTTGTTGCTAAGAATACTATTATAATATGTAAACAGTTTTTGTAAATCTTCAGCCTTTCTAAGTTTCAGTTTTTCCGCTTTAACATACTTGCTAAGTTCATCGTAGTAGTCATTACTAATCACCTTAAGCCCATCCTTATCATTCTCAAAATCATTTATTGGCTGGTTATAACATGAGTAATAGTACTGAGGCAGTTTTCTTTTAAATGTGGGTGGTTTAGGTTTGTCGTAAGAAGATTTAGCGTTTTCTGCTTTCTCAAAATCCACATCGTATTTTACGTACAAATTACAGGTTCCAGAAGATAATATTTCAAGATAACCTTGCTTAATACTTTTTCGGAAATAGTAGTTGGTAAATACGAAAGTATGCCCATTAAAGTAAATACGATCTACCTCACCAGCATTATCGATAGCGAGTAATTTTTCCCCATCAAGGTATTCCATTTCGTCAGCATAGATATTGTATCTGAAATAACTAACGGCACTATCACCGAGTTTAAACTTCACATACCCCATGAGCAAGTCCTCATCTAAATAAGGGCTACCGGCCACGTCATTGTAATTCAAAGCGCGCTGAATTGCAGTGAAGCGGCCATCGTAAGCTTCCTCACTAAATAGGCGTATTTCCTGGGCAAATCCTTTACCCGCAAATACTAAGAGCATTAAAATAATCAGTTTCTTCATGATGGTCCTAAATTAATATAAGTTCACTACTCCATAGCCAACTGGTTCAAAGTTATTTACTAAGGTAGCATCTGCAATCCAACAATTTTCATGCCCAATGGAAATTGAATGCCTCAGAAATTGTTTTTTGACTGATCTTTAGTGCCCTAAATAGAATTTCTGGCGTTAATTAGCTTATTTTGCAACATATTTTACAGATTAAGTTATGTTACAGGTAGCCTTCATCAGGGAAAATAAAGAACGTGTTCTAAAAGGCCTAAACGTTCGCAATTTTAAGGGAGCAGAATCGCAAATAGAATTGGTTATCGAAATGGATGATCGTCGCAAGCAAATTCAGCAAAAAAATGATGCTGTATTAGCGGAAGCGAATGCAAAAGCAAAGCAAATTGGGTTACTCATGCGAGAAGGTAAGCAAGACGAGGCTAATCTTATTAAAGAGGTAACATCGAAACTTAAAGCCGAGAGTAAACAACTTACCGAGGACCTCAAAAAGATTGAGACCGAGCTTCGTACAGAGCTGTATAACATTCCTAATATTCCTAATAACAAAGTACCCGCTGGGAGTGCTGAGACTGATAATATCGTGGCCAAGGAAGTAGGTGATAAGCCGGTACTACACGATGGGGCTAAACCACATTGGGAGCTAATTGAAGATTACGATATAATCGATTTTGAACTAGGGAATAAGATAACAGGGGCAGGCTTTCCGGTTTATAAGAACAAGGGAGCAAAGTTACAGCGAGCTCTTATCAACTTTTTTCTTGATGAGGCCGAAAAAGCTGGCTTTAGTGAAGTACAACCACCTATATTGATTAACGAAGATTCAGGATATGGTACAGGTCAACTACCCGATAAGGAGGGTCAGATGTATCACTGTACAGAAGACAATTATTTTTTAATTCCTACTGCAGAAGTTCCGATAACAAATATTTACCGGGATGTAATATTAACGGAAGATCAATTACCAATTAAGCACGCTGGTTATACTCCATGCTTTAGAAGAGAAGCCGGGTCGTGGGGAGCACATGTGCGTGGGCTTAATAGACTTCATCAGTTCGATAAGGTTGAGATTGTTCAAATCCAACATCCAGACAAGTCGTATGCTGCACTCGAAGAAATGAGCGATTACATACAATCGTTGCTGCGTAAACTAGAATTACCGTATCGCGTCTTGGTGCTTTGTGGTGGAGACCTTGGGTTTACTTCGGCTCTCACTTATGATATGGAGGTATATTCTGCTGCCCAAGAAAAGTGGCTTGAAGTAAGCTCTGTTAGTAATTTTGAAGCATTTCAAGCTAATCGACTCAAATTAAGATATAAGTCGGAGAAGGGAACCAGCCTGCTACATACTTTAAATGGGAGTGCCCTGGCCTTGCCACGAATAGTGGCAGCAATTCTTGAGAATAATCAAACGCCCAAGGGAATCAAAGTTCCAAAAGTGTTGATTCCTTACTGCGGTTTTGAACTTATAAACTAAGATTTTCCGAAGCAGCTTATTGAATTTCTAATTTTAATTACTTTATTTGCTTTCAAATAAGTTCTTTTAAATATTCTTATCAAGAAAGGTGGAGGGAAACGGCCCTGTGAAACCTTAGCAACCCTGGAACTTCCAGAAGGTGCTAAATCCTGCTCTTGTAGCGAGATAAGTCGAAAGATTGGCAACCTCTTTTGACTAGATTGAGTCGAATGAGGTTTTTTTTATGCCTTCCATTCTTGATAAGTACAACAAAAACAAGAATGGCAAAACATCGATTTGAAACATTAGCAATACGAACACAGGCTGAAACTACTGCCCAGCGGGAGCATTCTGTGCCTTTGTATTTAACCTCAAGTTTTACTTTTAACTCTGCCGAGCAGGCTGCAGCTATATTCAGTGGCGAGGAAGAGGGAAATCAGTACTCACGATTTTCTAATCCAAATTGTGATGAGCTAGCCAACAAGCTTAAACTGCTCGAAGGTGCTGAGGCAGGTATAACCACAGCAACAGGGATGGCGGCTGTTCAGGTTGCCTTCAGTGCCCTGCTTAAATCAGGAGATCATATCGTGGCATCGTCCGCGATCTTTGGTAACTCGCTTCATATTATTAAATCTATTTTTCCTAACTACGGCGTTGATTATACCCTGGTAGATGTTAATGATAATGATGCGTGGCAACAAGCGATTAGGCCAAACACTCGATTATTATTTGTAGAAACGCCATCGAATCCTACACTAAAAATTGCTGATCTTGAATTCTTGAATTCGTTGTGCAAAGCCAATGACATAGTATTTATTGTTGATAATTGTTTTGCCACTCCCTATTTACAGCAACCTATAAAATTCGGAGCTGATTTAGTACTCCATTCAGCAACGAAATATATCGATGGCCAGGGCAGAGTATTGGGTGGCGCAATACTTGGCTCAGAGAAATATGTGAGTTTGTGTTACGACTTCGTACGAAGAACAGGAGCCAGCCTATCACCATTTAACGCTTGGGTACTTTCTAAAAGTCTGGAGACCTTAGCAGTACGGATGGATCGCCATTGCGACAATGCGGTAAAACTCGCAGACTACCTCGAATCTAACAATCAGATTGAAAATGTTATCTATCCGCATTTAAGCTCTCATCCGCAATACGATTTGGCCAAAAGCCTAATGTCGCAAGGGGGCGGCCTTGTAGGATGCGAACTTAAAGGAGGCAAAGAGCAAGGCGTTAAATTTCTGAATGCACTAAAAGTACATTCGCTTACAGCCAATTTGGGCGACACTCGTAGCATCGCAACTCACCCCGCATCAACGACCCATTCAAAACTAAGCGCGGAAGAACAGCATGCAGTTGGTATTACCCCAGGCTTTATTCGCTTCTCGTGTGGGTTAGAACATATTGAAGATTTAATAGAAGATGTTGAACAGGCAATCCACTTATCAAAATGAGCAATAAAGTATTCACCATAGCAGGAGATTTCGAGCTAGAATCGGGAGAGACCCTCTCCGATATTCAGGTTGCCTATCAAACCTATGGCCATTTGAACAATAAAAAGGATAATGTAGTTTGGGCCTTCCATGCACTTTCGGCAAACGCCGATGTGCTATCCTGGTGGCCGGGATTATTCGGAGAGCATGATCTTCTTAACCCCAAAGACTACTTCATTATCTGTGCGAATGTGCTTGGTTCACCTTATGGAAGCACTCATCCAGAAAGCAGCGACTTTCCATTATTTACAGTCCGGGATGTTGTGAATGTACAATTAAAACTGGCACAAGAATTAGAAATTGCTCACATTCATATCGCAATTGGCGGCTCATTCGGTGGTAGTCAAGCGCTTGAGTTTGCCTACTCATTCAAAGGTTTAATTAATAATCTTGTTTTAATTGCATGTGCCGCTAAGGAGTCAGCGTGGGGTATAGCCATCCATGAATCTCAGCGAATGGCTCTGACGGCGGATACTACTTTTGGTGAACCGGGTGGAGGTAGCAAGGGAATCAGAGCAGCAAGGGCTATCGGGATGCTTACCTATCGATCTGCGAAAAGTTTTGAAGCGCAGCAAGCAAACTATGATGATAGAATCGATGAGTTTGATGTGTCTTCCTACATTCAATATCAAGGAGAGAAATTCGATAAACGATTCGATGCCCTATCATATTACTACCTCAGTAAATGTTTAGACACCCACAATATTGGTAGAGGCCGAGGGGGAGTTGATGACGCTCTTTCGAAGATTTCCACCAAGAGTTTAGTTATTGGTATAAATACCGATCATTTATTACCAACCTATCTGCAGAAAACTATCGCCAATAGTTTGTCCAATGGTCATTATAAGGAGATAGAATCGGAGTTCGGGCATGATGGATTCTTAATTGAGACAAAGAAAATTTCGGCGCTAATCCAGTCGTTTATTAGCACCAGCCCGGTAAAAGAGCTTTCGGTCTACGAATTAAAAGTTATGATGGACCGTCAAGAGGATTTTCAACTGATTGATGTACGTGAGGAGTTTGAGGTTGAAATAGCCTCAATTGGTGGCGAGTTGATTCCCATGAAACAAGTGCCGCAACAGCTTGATAAAATTGCCAAAGATAAAAAGGTGGTTGTTTATTGTCGCAGTGGAAGAAGAAGTGCCATTGCCATAGATCATATACAGCAGGTTACGGGCCATAATAATTTGTTTAACCTCGCCGGAGGTATTCTCGATTGGTCAGATAAAATTGACCGAACCAAAACCAAGTACTAACCAATGAAGATTCTAAAATTTGGTGGAAAATCATTACAAACGGGTGAACCACAACAAAAAACTCTTGATATCATTTCCAAGGAGGCCCACACAGGACCTGTAGCCCTAGTCGTATCGGCGATTGGAGATAGTACTGACCGTTTGGATACTATGATAGATTTGGCTAGGAATAATAAGTCGTTCGAGAATGAATTACTTGACTTCGTTGCTCTCCAAAATACAAGCAACTATAACCTTTCGCTAGACGATATTTATCAGGATCTTAAAAAGGAGCTAACTCGAATTTCATTGGCAGACAGATTCAGTGAAGAGAGTGAAGCGAACGTATTAGCGTTTGGCGAAATTATTAGTGCTAAGATAATTGCCCATCGACTTTCTACCCTTGGCACAAAAGCGAACTATGCTGATAGCAGGCTATTAATTACAGGAAGGGAAATTAACGATGAATTTGTAGTCGATCAAAAGGAATCTTCCGTTGCTGTTAATAATTACTTTCAGAATCTTGAACAGGGAACAATTCCGGTAATTACTGGCTTTATTGCTGCCGATCAGCATGGCAGAACGGTTACGCTTGGTCGTAATGGCACAAATTATACCGCTTCGTTAATTGCTGGTTTTATTGGTGCTGTTGAGCTACAAAACTGGACCGATGTCAATGGAATCTATTCGGCAAGTCCCAAATTAGTCCCTGAAGCGCAAAGGATCACTCATTTAAGCTATAAAGAAGCCCATGAGCTAGCCAATTTTGGAGCGGCTATTTTACATCCTAAAACCATAGGCCCATTAATTGAAAAGGAAATACCGCTAAAAATATTTAATAGCTTCGATCAAAATCAACAAGGGACATTGATTGACAAGAATGGTGCTGAAAAAGGAATTAAGGCGGTTTCGGTGCTCGAAGATGTTGCCTTAATCTCTATCGAGGGGAAAGGACTTCTCGGGAAGGTGGGAATAGATGCTCGGGTTTTTACAGCATTGAGTAAAAGGAATATCAGTGTCCGCCTTATTTCTCAGGCATCTTCAGAGCGTGGGATTGGCTTCGTTGTAGATGCCCAATTTGCGCAGCAAGCAACAGCGGTTTTATCCGAAGAGTTTGCTTTTGAGTTGATTCAGGATCAGATTAGTAAAATAAGTTATAATACCGATATGGCCATTATAGCCATTGTGGGCAGGCATAACTACTCACTCGAAAAAGCCATTCGTGGGTTGCGCCTAAATAAAATTTGGATGTACCTAATTAGTAATAGCATTTCTGGGGAGCATATTTCGCTCGTAGTAGATAATAAAAATCTAAGAAAGGCAGTAAATATTGTTCACAGCCAGGTTTTTGGCGTTATTAAAACCATCAATTTATTTGCCTTTGGAAAAGGAAACGTGGGGGCTAACCTCATTGATCAGATATTGGCTACCCGGGAGGAGGTTGTTAAACGTAGAAATCTAAGAATCAGAGTAATTGGGATCGCCGATTCACAGCGATATATTTTTAACGAATCAGGACTGTCGCACAACTGGCGCGAGGAGCTTGCTAAGAGCAATGCAAGTGCCGATTGCACTTCAATAATTGATACCTTAGAAAATTCGGTTCTGGAAAACATAGTAATTGCCGATAATACGTCTTCACAGGAAGTGGCTAATTGCTATCTTGATTTTCTTAACCACCAGATAGATATTGTGGCATCTAATAAAAAGGCAAACTCTGGTTCTTACGAAACGTACAGCGATATTCGAAAAATTCTCAAAAGAAGGGGCCGGTTGTTCTTCTATGAAACGAATGTTGGTGCCGGGTTGCCAATTATCGACACCCTTAAGCATTTATATGATTCAGCCGATCAAGTAGTTAAGCTGCGCGGTGTTTTTAGTGGATCGCTCAGTTATATCTTTAATAATTTCTCGGAGCGAGCAGAAAGATTTTCCAATATCCTGGCAGAGGCCAAAGAAAATGGCTTTACTGAGCCAAACCCTATTGAGGATTTACTAGGTAGCGATGTAGCCCGTAAGTTGATTATTTTAGCTCGAGAACTTGGCCTGAAAGTGGACAGCTCCAATGTGCAAATGCAGAATTTGCTACCTGAAGAACTTTCTTCCTGCAAAGACTTTAACGAACTAATTGATCATCGCGCGGAATTAGATTCCTACTATAAACAAATCAAAGAGGGATTAAAAGAGGATACTGTGTTGCGATATGTTGCGGAACTGGATGTTGAGAAAACTACCCTAAGTATAAATTTGGAAGCTGTAGCAAGAAGCACGGCACTGGGTAGCATAAAGAACGCGGATGCCTTATTTGAAATTTTCACCGAGAGTTATGGCGATGATCCTATAATAATTCAGGGAGCTGGAGCAGGTGGTGAAGTAACTGCGAGAGGAGTTTACTCTGATCTAATTAGATTGGGACACAAGTATTAAGGCTATCGGAAAACAATATCCGTTATCGCATTATCGCCAACTTTTTCATTTAGTAATCGGATTATTTTCTGTTTTGCCATTATAAGCTCTTGCTTTAATGGTGCTGAACTTAATTCGACGTATAATATCTTGCCTTTAAAAAAAAGTTTTGAGGTGCGATTGGCAATGGTTTTTCCCATGAGTTCTTCCCATTGGTTAACAATCGAAGTTTGATCGGCTTTTCCTTTAATATTATAGGCATCGAACATTTGTTCTAAAGCGTCCCCCAATTTGGTGGCTTCTTGATTGCGGTAATATGGATTCTTTTTATTGATACTCATAATCTTCTGTATCGACAATTATTCCGTCGTCTACTGTAAAGATACGTGCCTTAAGTTTGTTTTCCTCTAGCATAGAACGTGTTCGTTCCGGCCGCGCATCGGTTAAAAAGATTTGGCCGAAATCGTTATTGCATACCATCTTGAGTAAGGTGGTCATTCTTTGGTCATCGAGTTTATCAAAAATATCATCGAGAAGTAAAGAAGGAGTCACCTTTGTCGCTTTTTTCAGCACCTCGAATTGTGCGATTTTTAATCCAACAATTAATGATTTCTGCTGTCCTTGAGACCCAAACCTTTTAATGGGCTTATCATCGATATTAAAATGATATGCGTCACGGTGGATACCAACATTTGTCCGCTGAAGAATAAGATCACGTTGTAAAGATTTTTTAAAAGTTTCTTCAATATCTTCTTTTTGCCACTGGCTTTCATATCCAATCTGAACATTTTCATGCTCGTGACTTAATTTTTTATAAACTTTATTAAACCTTTTCTCAAAAGGCTTCAGAAACTTGGCACGCACCACAAATATTTCAGTGCCCAGCTTTAAGAGTTCATCATCGAACGGAGCTAGCTGGTCGTGGAGAACCTTTTGTGTTTTACTAAAGTGCTTAAGTAAGGCATTTCTCTGCTTCAAGGCTTTCTGGTAGCGAACTAAATTGTAGAGGTAGTTTTTGTCGATTTGGCTAATGGTGCTATCAAAAAATTTACGTCGGGCTTCATTCCCTTCATTAATTAGGGCCGTGTCACCTGGGCTTATCATTACCATAGGAAGAAATCCTATATGCTCGCTAAGTTTTTTATATTCTTCATTATTAAGCTTAAGGGCCTTTTTCTTGCCTAATTGAACAGAACATAGAACTTCCTGAATACTCTTCTTTCTACTAAGTTTCGATTTAATAAAAAAAGAGTCTTGATCGTATCGAATGTTAGCAGAATCAATTGGGTTTAGCGAGCTTTTACCTAAAGAGAGGTAATGCAGGGCATCCAGAATATTGGTTTTACCCACCCCATTATTACCTACTAAGCAGTTAATTCCAGGAGAAAATGATAACTGTGCAGTTTCATAGTTTTTAAAATTGAAGAGGGATAAACTGTTAATTATCATTCGATATGACAAAATTTAATGCCAATTACCCAAGTTAGATCATTATTGGCTAATTTTGCGAGTTCAAATTTTAATCAAAGTTAGTATCTAAATGGCAGCTAAGAAAACAACCGCTAAGAGTACGAAAAAAGGTACCGCAAAACTTGCCTTTCCTAAAGAAACATATAAAGAATGGTTCGAACAAATGCTTTTAATGCGAAAGTTCGAAGAAAAGGCAGGCCAACTTTATGGTCAGCAGAAGATTAAAGGATTTTGCCATCTTTATATAGGGCAGGAGGCCTGTGCGGCTGGTTCAGTATCGGCACTCAAGCGAGGTGATAAATATATTACTGCTTATAGAGATCATGCTCATCCGATTGCGTTGGGTTCCGATCCGGGCAAGGTGATGGCGGAATTATTCGCAAAGGAGACAGGTCTTTCTAAAGGACGCGGCGGCTCTATGCACATGTTCGATAAGGAAAATCATTTTTATGGAGGTCATGGTATTGTAGGTGGTCAGGTGCCATTAGGTGCAGGAATAGCTTTTGCTGAACAGTATAAAGGAACAGATAATCTTTGTATTACTTATCTGGGCGATGGAGCGGCTCGTCAAGGAGCTTTTCATGAGGCTTTAAACTTAGCCATGACCATGAAATTGCCTATGATTATCGTAATTGAGAATAATGGTTACGCCATGGGTACATCAGTATCGAGAACCTCTAACGTTACCGATTTATCTCAGCTGGGCCTCGCCTATGAAATGCCTTCTGAGGCTGTGGATGCAATGAATGTTGAGAACGTTCATAACGCCGTAACTAAGGCTGCCAATAGAGCTAGAAAGGGAGATGGCCCAACCTTGCTCGAATTCAGAACCTATCGTTATAAGGGACACTCTATGTCAGATCCGGCAAAATACCGAACTAAGGAAGAGGTTGCCGAATACAAGAATCTAGACCCAATTGAGCAGGTACGTAATATTCTAATAAAGGAGAAGATTAGTACGGATAAAGAAATAGCAGCAGTTGAGGATAAAATAAAGAAAATCGTTGCAGACAGCGTAAAATTTGCAGAAGAATCTGATTTCCCTAAAGCGGAGGATGCCTTTGAATATGTCTATGCCGAAGAAAATTATCCATTTGAAAAAGGATAATGATTTGCAATTAAATTTGCTACATTTGCAGCCCAAAATTGAATAGAATGGCTAAGAAAGGTAAAAAGAACGAAAAACATAATGATCTTCTGGAGAATCCGGAAGTACTTGCTGAGAAGATTTCGAAGTCGGAAGAATTTATTGAGAAGCACCAAACCTTAATGATTTCCATTTTTGGAGGTATTGCATTAATTGTTGCAGGGTTCTTCCTTTATAAATATTACATCGATAGCCAAAACAAGCTTGCTCAAGACGATATGTTCCAAGCGGTTTATTATTTTGAGCAGGATAGTCTTGATCTTGCCCTGAGAGGCGACGGTAACAACTTTGGCTTCCTCGATATTATTGAAGAATACAATAGCACCGATGCTGGCAATTTAGCTAATTTTTATGCTGGAGCCATCTACATGCGTAAAGGAAACTTCAGTAGTGCCATTCCATTTTTAAAAGACTTCAAGCAAAATGATCTCTTACTAGGTGCTCGAGCTAGCAGTTTGTTAGGAGACGCCTACATGGAATCTGAAGATTATGCCACGGCCGCAGATTATTACGATAAAGCAGCGAAGTATAAGCCAAACAAGGAATTTACACCAGGGTATCTTATGAAGGCAGCGTTAGCCTACTCGCTTAATGGCCAGAACGATAAGGCTGTTCAGAAATACGATAAAATCATTGATGATTATAAGAATACTCCAGAGTATAATAACGCTAAAAAGTATAAGGCATTGCTCGAAAATCAGGGGTAATCTCCATTAAAAGAATTAATAGGAAGGACAGCATTGCATGCTGTCCTTTTTTTATTTTTGCACCATGGCAACATCTCTACAGAATTTAGGTTCACACTCGGAGCGGAATATGATATCGCTTAAAAAGAAAAAAATTGGCATCGTAGTTTCGGAGTGGAATGATCAGATTACCGATGCGCTTTATAATGCCACCCTCGAGGTATTATTGAAAGAAGGGATTTCCAGTAAAAATATTACCTTAAAATATGTGCCAGGCAGTTTCGAGCTTACTTTAGGCGCCCAGTATTTGGCCCAAGAGAAGCAAATAGATGCTGTAATTTGCCTCGGATGCGTTATTCAGGGAGAGACCCGTCATTTCGACTTTATTTGTGATGCCGTTGCCAACGGGATAACCAAAGTGGGCTTGAAATTCAACAAACCCGTTGTATTTGGTGTACTCACTACCAATACAATGCAACAAGCATTGGATCGGGCAGGAGGAAAACATGGCAATAAGGGTGAAGAGGCAGCTTATACGGCAATAAAAATGCTTGGCTTCTAATTAAAGTAGAAGAAGATTAGCCACACAATAAAGAAGAGCGGCAGCAGTATTGGGATTGAAAAACGGATAATATAGCCAAAGAACGACGGCATCCTCATGCCTAGCTGTTCTGCAATCGACTTAACCATAAAATTGGGACCGTTCCCTATATAGGTCATCGCCCCAAAGAAAACAGCAGAAACAGAGATAGCGCTTAGCATCAGAACAGAATCCGGATATCCGCCATTGGCGAAATCTGTAACACTCGTTATATTATTAATATCCGCGCCAGAAGAGGCCATTGCGGCGGCTAGAAAATTAAGGTAGGTAGGGGCATTATCCAGGATTCCAGAAAGTACTCCAGTACCCCAGTATAGACTATTATGGGTAATCATGGCCGCTCCTTCCGGTGATTTAGCAAAATTTCCAACCAACTCAAGGGCCGGCATCATGGTACAAAAGATGCCAATGAAAATAAATGCAACTTCCTTTATCGGTTCAAAGCTGAAATCATTTTTCTTTAGTAATTTTTTATCCGTAGTCAGGTAGGCCGCTACGGCTACGGAAAGCATGATAAGCTCTCGTAGGAAAGAAAATTTTTGTCCGTCATAATGAATTGCTGGCACCCAATCAATTACGTTCGGATCCAGGAAAACCGCACCTACAACCAGGGCCAACCAAATAAAATTCACGGAGCCATGCAGTGTGATTTTGTTGCCAACCTCTTTTTGCTTTCTTTTTGATTTTTTATTACGTCTATCGAAGATATAGAATGACATTAAAAGGATACTAACGGTAAATATCCATGGTACAAAGTTGTGAATGAGGGTCCAGCTAAAAGGTACTCCTTTAAGAAAACCTAAGAATAACGGGGGGTCGCCAATTGGCGTTAGTGCACCACCAATATTGCTAACGATGAATATAAAAAAGATAATATGATAGGCCTTTATCCGGTGTTTATTGAGCCGAAGAAAGGGACGAATCAGAAGCATGGATGCTCCTGTGGTCCCAATGAGATTTGATAATACCGCACCAATGAGTAAGATAATGCTGTTCAAGCCGGGAGTTGCTTTTTTATCAATACCAATCATAATACCTCCAGAAGCAATAAACAATCCCGTTAATAACGAAATAAACTGAACATATTCAAACATGGCATGCACTGGTCCATGTTGGTTATGCAGTGCAAAAAGATAATAGGCAACTACAATTAGGGCCAGTAAAACTGCAATTTTGGGATAATTTTTGTGCCAAAAATGCTCGTAGAATAGTGGCCCGGTTGCAATCATTACGAGTAGCAATATAAATGGGATTACCGACCATAGTGCTGGTTTTGGATGCTCTCCTACGAATTCATGCTCATCCTGATCAGTCGAGATTTCTTGATGGCCATCTTGTTGTGCCGGTCTTAGCTCAACCGTGTCCTCTGCCGACTGAGCTATACTCATTGCAGGATTTCCAACAAAAAACAATGTTGTGAAAAAGAATATTAAAATAGAAATACCCCGGCCTTTATTAAGCATATTGTTAGGTTGGATCCTGCCCTTAGTTGATGTTATCGGCTAGTTCAAATCTAATGCTTTAGCACATTAGTTTAATGAATTGCTTTTAAAATATTTGCTATCATCTACTTCGCGGGTTGTCTATATTTGCCAACCTAAGGAATGAACATCGCGATAGACATTGGAAATAGCAGAATAAAGGTTGGATATTTCAACGAAAACCAACTTGTAGGGAGTTCTGTTTTTGAAAAGCTGCCAGAATTGCTTCAGGAGTTACTGAAGAAAGATAGCGAGGCGATTATCATTAGCTCTGTAGCAAAAATTCCCGAACAGCTCCTACAATTAAGAGATAGCTATCAAAGTTTTCAGGTATTGACAAATAGCACTCCGCTTCCATTCAAAGTAGACTATGAAACACCCGACACCCTGGGCCTGGATCGGATTGCGGCTGCTGCAGGTGCCCTTGTGCGTTTTGATGGGCCACTTCTTATAATTGATGCGGGCACATGTATTACCTGTGACTTTGTTGACGCACAAAATATTTATTGTGGTGGCCACATAAGCCCTGGAGTGCAAATGAGATTGGATGCCATGCATACTTTTACGGCCAGTCTGCCGTTATTAAACCCAGAAAGCCCAGCGACAGGGCCGGGAAAATCGACAAAAGATGCCATGATTGGTGGAGCAGTTTTAGGTGCGCGCTACGAAATTGAAGGCTTTATTGAATTTTATATGACCAAACAACCCGAATTAAAGGTTATTCTTTGCGGTGGCGACACAAAATACTTTGATAAGAGAACGGAATTCAACACTTTTGCACTTCCAAATTTGGTTTTAGAAGGCTTAAATTCAATTTTAAAGTTTAATAGTGAGAAGTAAGAGGCATTTTTTTATTGCGTTATACGCATTAGCGATGGTGATATCGCAACCTCAACTTAAGGCGCAATCTGCTTATTCAACCTACTCTATCTTAGGACTAGGTGATTATGTTGACTCCGCGGTACCCGCTGCTATGGGCATGGGTGGATTAGGGGTAAGTAACGGCTCTTACTGGTATTTGAATAATGTTAACCCTGCTCTACTCTATTATAACCGAATGGCTTTGTTTTCGGCAGGGATACTTGCAGAGACCAAGAATATTAACCAAGATGGATTCGAGCCTTATCAGGCTGGTTCTGGAAATTTAAACCACTTGGCTGTCGCCTATCCTTTATTGCGCAACAAATGGTCCTTCTCATTATCACTACAACCTTACACCTCAGTAAATTATTCCTTTTTTTATAATGTTGATCTAGACGATCTACTGGAGGAGGAAGCTATTATTCTTAACGATGGATCAGGAGGGTTGACCTCTCTTAATTTTTCTGCAGGGGGATTAGTCTTTAAAAAGCTTTCTATTGGAGTTAAAGCGAGTTACCTCTTCAGTAGTTACGAAAAAGAATATTCTTCGATTACCAGTGGCGATCTTCCGGCTTATATTGCGAGCTTCTCGTTACGCCAATCTGTTTCTGATTTTGTTTTTGGAGGAGGAATTGCCTATCAACATAAGCTTGGCAATTATCAGCTCGGTTTAGGTGCTACCTATGATTTCGAGAAAAATGTTAACGGTAAAGTATTTACCCGACTTGAGCAAAAAACATTAACCAACCAAGTAATTTTCTCCGATACAATTCAGAATAATGTAGACAACAGACTCTCCTTGCCATCTACCCTTGGGTTAGGTATATCATTCGGTAAACCAGAATATTGGCTAATAGGTTTTGACTACAAGACTCAGGATTGGACCGGGCTAAGTAATCAAGGAGACCCCAGTGCACGTTCAGAGTCCTTTGCTAAAGGATCGAAATTTATATTTGGTGGCGAAATCATTGCCGACCCATTCGATGTAAGAAGTTACCTTAAAAGAATTACTTTTAGAGCTGGAATTTCGTATGAAGAGAAGCCTTATATTCTTTCGAATACGAAAATAACAGAATTTGGCATTAATTTTGGATGGACATTACCAGTATCTCGGTTTTCAAGCCTTGATTTTGGTTTAATGATTGGTAACCGAGGTACCACTGAACAGAATTTAGTTCGGGAAGACTTTTTTAGAGTGTACTTTGGGGCCACGTTTAATGATAATCAGTGGTTCTATAGACCTAAGTTTAATTAAAAAAAGAAATTAGAGATGAAAAGGGGACTTACCACGCTGTCTTTGCTTGTATGTTTAGGTATGACTGCTTTAGCGCAGCCGGGCTGGAAATGGCCAGAACAAGAGAAGGCGAAAGCTGAAGAGAAAAATGTACTTTATTCTGATGCAGTAAAGATGCAGGAATGGAAGATGGCTGTTCCTCCATTGCAGTGGCTAATAAATAAAGCGCCGGATTTAAATAAATCTTTGTACGTGAATGGTTCAAAGATTTACGACAACCTCGCAAAGGTTGAGAAAGACCCTGCGCAAAAAGAGATTTATATCGACTCGTTAATGCTTATGTACGATTTACGTATGAAGTATTTCAAAGATAGTGTTAATGTAATGAACAGAAAGGTTTTTAAAGCCTATCGATATTATATCAAGAACTACGATAAATCGGAATGGTTACTCGAAATCTTCGATAAAACCTACGATATATCAGGGAGCAAGGTAATGGATCAGAACTTGTTGGCCTACATGAATGTAATTAAGGTAAACAAGCTGGCGAAGAAAAACCTTACCGATGAGCAGGTTCTAGAACGCTACGATATTATAACCGAGGTTATTGATGGCAAGTTAAATGCGATTAACGCCAAAGGGGGTAGCCCGGATAAGATTAATAAACAAAAGGATTTAGTGGATAAAATCTTGACCGAGATTGTAACTATCGACTGTGACTTTGTGAATGATAATATGGGTCCAAAGTTTAGAGAGAATCCAGACGACATTAAAATGGTTAAGCGAATGTTTAGCTTTATGCTGACTGGAAAATGTACAGACTCCGAACTCTTTCTTGATGTTGCTAAGCAATTGCAAAAGCTAGAACCAGGGTATGGACTTGCTAAGGTAATTGGTAATAAGTGCCTGGCCGAAGGAAATTATGGCTGTGCGACAGAGTACTTTAATGAAGCCTTAAATCATACGGATGAGGGTTCTGAAATCGCGTATATTTATACGCAACTTGGCAAAATGGAAACTAAAAGAAACAATAAAGCCGCCGCTCGTGTAAACTATCGCAAAGCTATTGCTGCCGATGCCGCTAATAAAGAACCATGGGAGCTGATAGGTGATTTATACTACCATAGCTATGAGGAATGTAAGCAAATGGAAGATATGGTACAAGATCGATTAGTGTTTATAGCTGCCTATGAGATGTACAGTCGAGCAGGTTCTGTTTCGAAGAAGAATAATGCTAAATCTCAATTCCCGTCTACCGAGGAAATCTTTACTAATAACTATGAGAAAGGTCAGGTAATGACTGTGGGCTGTTGGATAAATGAAGCCGTTAAATTGGATTCCAGAGATTAATTAAATGAACTATAAGGTAAGAGTGGTCAATGAAAGAGTTCATTGGCCACTTTTTTTATTTTTAATACTGTTGCTTGCCTCTTGCGATTCTGAGCTAAGCGAGGACGCTGAGAAAACAGTGTACAAAGGGCCGATGCGAACCTTAGAAGATGCACAAATTTTTCATTCAGATTCGGGATTAGTTAAAGCAAAGGTATTTACCAAAAAGATGCTTTATCTTCAAAACGAAGATAGGGAAGCGCCAGAGGGTTTTTTTACCACATTCTTTGAAAAAGATGGTTCAGAATCGGCGACCTTAGAAGCAGATTATGCGTATTATAATAATGAAGACAAAAAGTGGCTTGCTCGAGGTAATGTAATTATTCAAAACAAGGTGAATAATGAAACCTTAAATACGGAAGAGTTATACTGGGACCCACAAACTGGTGATGTGACTACGGATAAATTTGTTAAAATAGAGACTCCAGAAGAGATAATTACGGGTACAGGCTTAGACGCCAAGCAAGATTTTTCTTCATGGTCTATTAAACAACCAGAAGCTATATTTGTAATTGAAGACGATGGAACAGAATAAAGCAAAACCGAAACTTATCGATATCATAGTGCTTGCATTAAGTGCTGTTGCCTTAATCATAGGTATTCATCAAACTATAAATTATGGGTTCGGCAGTGCGTATTGGTTATACATGATATCGATTGGCCTTTTCTTATATTACCAAATTAGAAAAGTGAAGAAGAAGCAAGAAGAAAATCAGCCTAAATTAAACCGGAGGGCAAAACGCTATATGGATCGCAATGGTTGAGCAACTCGACCTTTATATTATTCTTACAACATTACTTTTTTCAGCATTTTTTTCTGGAATGGAGATTGCTTTTATCTCTGCGAATAAACTTCAGATAGAAGTCCAGGCGAAAGATAAAAATGTCATCAGTAGAATTTTAGCTGGGTTTGTTCATAAACAAGAAAGATTTCTCAGCACCACACTTATTGGCAATAATATATCACTGGTAGTCTATGGTATATTTATGGCCAATGTATTGGCTCCCATTTTGCAGCGGATAACGCCGGTTGCGATTTACGGCCCTATTGTATTGCTCATAGAACAAACCATTATTGCGACCTTAATTGTTCTTATTACGGCAGAGTTTATTCCTAAAAGTCTATTCATTATTAATCCGAATAAAGTTTTAAGGTTTTTTGCCATACCGATGAAGATAATTTACTATCTCCTTTATTTAGTAACTATTTTTATTACAACACTATCTAAGTTGGTTATAAATAAAATTTTAAAACTAGAGTATAACGACTCTAAGCCAGTTTATGGACTTACCGACCTTAATAATTATATAAAGGGCTTGTCCAAATCGAATCGCGATGAGGAAAGTGTCGGAGAATCGAATGTTGATATCGACGAACAGATTTTTTCTAATGCGCTTCAGTTTAAATCTATCCGAGTAAGAGATTGTATGGAACCCAGGACCGAAATATCGGCAGTAGACATTCTTAGCGATTCTATCGAGGACCTACGACAATGTTTTATTGAAAGTGGTCATACTAAAATTATTGTCTACAAGGAGAATATCGATGAGGTGATTGGATACTGTCATGCTTCTCAATTATTTAAGAAACCATCTACCATCAGTGAAATTGTAAATGAGGTATTCCTTGTTCCTGAAACGATGATAGCTCGTGATTTACTGCAAAAGTTTATTGATGAAAGAAAGAGCCTAGCCGTAGTTGTAGATGAATACGGAGGTACCTCGGGTTTAGTGAGCATAGAGGATATAATTGAAGAAATAATTGGAGAAATTGAGGATGAGCATGATACAGAGATATTCTTAGAGGAAGAGGTCGCTGAGAATTGCTATCATTTGAGTGCCAGACTTGAAATTGATTATCTAAATGAAAAATATGATTGGCTCTTACCAAAAGGTGAATATGAAACATTAGGAGGCCTTGTATTATCGATAACTGAGAATATTCCGGAGGAACAGGAAGTTGTAACTGTTGGTGAATATCAGATCGGTGTGTTATCGATCGAAGATAATCTAATCAAGACTGTCGAACTGAAGATTATCAATTACTAGGCATTATATTGTCTAAATATCTTCTACAATACTGTAGTACTTAAAAATAATAATACTAACTGTCTTAAAATCAGTTTGGTTTATTACGTATTAAGTGGCTATTTTTGCGGTCTTTAAAAGAATAATACCATTTAAAAGTTCTGGAGAAAGTGACCAAGATTGTGTAGAAATCTAATTGCTGAAAGAACTTAAACTTATAAATATTTGCTGATATGGCATTAATGAATACTTTGAGGAATAAATTGGGTAAGGTCGTTGTTGGGATGATCTCTATAGCCATTTTATCATTTGTTCTTACCGATTTGCTTGGCGGCCAGAACTCTGTTTTACTAAACGGTAACGACCGCGAGGTTGGCGAGATCGCCGGAGAAAGTATTGATATCGAAGAATATCAACAGCTTGTTGAAAACATGAAGTTAAACTATCGCAATAATTTTGGACGTAGTCCGGGAGAAGTTGAAGAGCGTTCAATTCGTGACCAGGCATGGCAACTACTAATTGTTGAAAAGGCTTTCACCAAGGTATATGCAGATGCCGGAATTGAAGTTGGCACCGAAGAGTTATTTGATATGGTACAGGGCAAAAACATCAGTCCCGATATTCAGCAGATTTTTGTAAATCCAACAACAGGTCAGTTCGATAAAGAACGCCTTCTACAAACAATTGCCAATCTTAATCAATCTCCACAAGGACGTATTCAATGGGCGGAATTTGAGTCGAATTTAATACCTGCTCGTTTGCGCATTAAGTACGATAACCTGATGATGAAGACTAGCATTGCGACCACTGCTGAAGCTGAGCGTAACTATAAAGAACAAACAGCCCTAGCAGAGGCAAAGTATATGTATGTGCCGTTCTTTGCATTGGCCGATTCTTCAATTACAGTATCTGATGCTGAACTTAAATCTTATTTAACCAAGAATAAGGAAGAGTATAAGGTCGATTGGAGCAGGTCATTAAAGTTTGTGACTTTTCCTATCACTGCTAGTGCCGATGATTCTTTGTCATACCGAGATGAGCTAAGAGAGCTTATCCCAGATTTTGAAAGTGTTGATGACGATTCTGTTTACGCCAGCGCCATTAGCGATAATGCACCGTTCTTTACAGAGTATGCCGTTAATGAATTGCCTGTAATTTTACGCTCTAACTTAAATATTCTGAGTAAAGGGAGTGTAATAGGACCATATATTGATAACACTGATTATGTACTGTTTAAAATTTCGGATGTTTTTGATGGAGAGACCGGTTATGCACGCGCAAGCCATATTCTAATTAAGTGGGAAGATGATTCTGATGCTGCAAAGGCAAATGCTAGAAACGAAGCAAATTCAATTCTACGCCAGGTCCAAAGTGGAGCCGATTTTTCGGAAACGGCTAAAGATAATAGTAAAGATGGCGTGAGCGCGATGCGAGGTGGGGATCTCGATTGGTTCGATAGTGAGAAAATGGTTAAACCATTTAGCGATGCTGTCTTTGCTGCAAAAAGTACAGGTATAATTAACCGACTTGTAGAGACAGAGTTTGGTTACCATATTATCAAG